>NZ_JAYWCK010000043.1:0-14642 GCF_043780635.1 Flavobacterium sp. | reverse complement strand
ATAAGCCATCAATCCTGCAATCAAGAAAATGGCAAAAATTAGGGATTCGATGAGATTGTCAATTAAGTAAGAAGTTCCTTTTTGGAAAACCAATGCTTTTCCTGTCAACGTAACTTCATAGCGATCTTTTGGAAAAACTTGGTCGATTTTCTTTTGCAATTTTCCTTCGACTCTTGCCATTTCTTCGGTGCCAATGTCTTTCATAAAAGTCGTGATTCGGGCATATTGTCCTGTCGAATCCACATAGCTTTTCATCAAATTGTCTTTGTTGTTTTTGGTGGCATTTTTAGCGTAGGAAAGGATGAATGTTTGCTCCTGCGAAGTCGGTAATTCATAATATTCAGGATTTCCGTTATAATAGGCTTGTTTGGAATATTTCACTAAATTAACAATGGAAACTGGTTTCGACAATTCGGGCATTTTGGAAATTGTCTGTTGTAATTCGTCCATTTTTTTCATCGTGGACAATTTCATAACGCCTTTTTTATGCTTGGTATTTATCATTATTTCCAAAGGCATAACGCCATTGAATTCTTTTTCGAAGAAGACAATATCTTTGAAAAATGAAGCTGTTTTTGGCATTTCGCCAATCAAACTTCCGGAAACTTTCATTTGCGAAACCCCAATAATACTGAAAACCATTAGCAGACCATAAATGGTATAAATAATTCTTCGGTTGTGTCTGACTGCATATTCGACCCAATTTAACACCGCAGAAAGATAGGTTTTGCTTAAATGATATAAGTGTTTTTCCTTTGGAACATCCATAAAACTATAGACAATTGGCACAATCATTAATGTCAATAGATAAACGGTAATCACATTTATTGAAGTCACTAAACCAAATTCAAAAAGCAAATCGTTGCCCGTAATCATAAAGGTTGCAAAACCGGCTGCCGTTGTTAAATTCGTCATCAGCGTAGAAACTCCAATTTTAGAAATCACTCGTTGCAATGCTTTTGCCTGATTATTGTGTAGTTTTATTTCCTGCTGGTATTTGTTAATCAGGAAAATACAGTTCGTTATGCCGATTACGATAATTAATGGTGGAATGATAGCCGTTAAAATCGTGATTTTATAATGGAATAATCCCAAGGTTCCAAACGACCATACAACGCCAATCAACAAGATGCAAATAGAAATAAATGTTGCTCTGAAGGAACGGAAAAAGAAGAAAAATATCAATGAAGTAATCAGCAAAGCCGCGCCAATAAACAAACCAATCTCACCTTTCATGTTCTCGGCATTGATGGTTCTAATGTAGGGCATTCCGGAAACACGAAGGTCGATTCCGGTGGTTTTCTCGAATTTATCGATTTTTGGAATTAAATTTTCAATTATAAACGTTTTTCTTGCCGCCGTGTTGACAATTTTTTTATTCATATAAATCGCAGAACGGATACTTCCGGATTGTTTATTAAACAGCAATCCTTCGTAAAAAGGCAAGGTATTGAAAAGTTCATTTTTTATTTTACCTAAATATTCGGCACTATTCGTTTGGCTTTGGTCAACGAACGGAACCAATTCGAATTTCTCAGCAATGGTGTCTTTTTCTAGTTTTTTTAGATCGTTAAGGGAAACAACAAGTTCTACTTCTTTGGAATTTTTCAACCCCGTCATTAATTCATTCCAAGCAGCATAAGCTTTTGGAGTAAAAAAAGTTTTGTCTTTGAAACCAATAACAATCAGGTTGCCTTCTTCGCCAAATTTGTTTAAGAAGTCTTGATATTGTTTGTTTACAATATGTTTTTCGGGAAGCAGATTAGCTTCGGTATAAGTCATCCTTAGATTTTTCCATTGGAAACCAAGAAAAACCGTTAGGACAAGAATTAATCCTAAAATTACGATTCTATTTTTGAGTATAATTCGGGCAATTAATTCCCAGAATCCTACTTTTAATGCTTTTTTCATAAACGTCTTAAAGTGGTGCAAAGGTAAATAAAACGCGAGACATTTAATAATTTACGCCATTAGATTTAACGAAAAATTGTGTCGTTTTTCTGTCAAGATTAAATTTGTATTAAATTCTTTTTGAAGTTATAGTTTATAAGGTTAGTTTTCTCATCTTTGTATTTAAAAACTCAAAGGAATTGAAGATATAATTTATGAAAAATCACAGAAACACCATATTTTATTTTGTTGTTACCGGTGGTTTTACGGCTTTGATTTATTGGATATTAAAGATTGGAAAAAGTTTAGAAATTGGAAAAAACTTTATACGTCCTGTAACTGAAAATGGGCACTGGAATGATTTCATAGCATCATTAACACTTAATTTGCATCATCCTCTAGCCATTCTCTTGGCACAAATTATTACTATAATCTTAGTTGCTCGTTTTTTTGGATGGGTTTTTAGAAAAATAGGACAACCTTCCGTAATTGGAGAAATCATAGCAGGAATTGTACTTGGACCATCACTGTTGGGGTTGTATTTTCCAGAATTTTCAATCGTTTTATTCCCTGTTGAATCTTTGGGGAATTTGCAATTTTTAAGCCAAATTGGTCTAATACTTTTTATGTTCGTCATCGGTATGGAACTAGACTTAAAAGTATTGAGAAACAGAGCCAAAGAAGCTGTTGTTATAAGTCACGCCAGCATAGTAATCCCTTTTGCTTTGGGGATAGGTCTGGCCTATTTTGTTTACTTTAAATTTGCTCCAGTAGGAGTTGCTTTTCTGCCTTTTGCCTTGTTTATGGGAATCTCTATGAGTATAACCGCATTTCCGGTTTTGGCAAGAATTGTGCAAGAAAGAGGTATTCATAAAACTAAATTGGGAGCCATTGTTATTACATGTGCCGCCGCAGATGATATTACAGCTTGGTGCATACTTGCCGCTGTTATTGCTATTGTTAAAGCGGGAACTTTTGTGAGTTCACTATACGTTATTGGATTGGCATTCTCTTATGTGATAGTGATGCTTTTTGTGGTTAAACCATTTTTGAAAAAAATTGGAGAACTATACGGAACAAAAGATAACTTAAACAAACCCGTTGTAGCCATTTTCTTTTTAACCTTAATTATTTCTTCTTATACTACTGAAATCATTGGTATTCACGCGCTTTTCGGAGCTTTTATGACTGGCGTAATTATGCCTGATATAACCAAATTCAGGAATCTGTTCATAGAAAAAGTAGAAGATGTCTCGGTGATATTATTGCTTCCTTTATTTTTCGTTTATACCGGTTTGCGAACAGAAATTGGGCTGATAAACGATCCTTTTTTATGGAAAGTTACAGGTTTTATTATTCTTGTTGCTGTTGTTGGGAAGTTTTTCGGAAGTGCTTTGGCGGCAAAATTTGTGGGTCAAAATTGGCGCGATAGTTTAACTATTGGTGCTTTGATGAACACTCGAGGCTTGATGGAACTGGTGGTTTTAAATATCGGATTGGATTTAAAAGTACTTACTCCTGAAGTATTTACCATGATGGTAATTATGGCGTTGGTCACCACTTCAATGACCGGACCAGCACTGAATTTAATCAATTTGATTTTTAAGACAAAAGAGGTCGCTATTTTGGACGAAATTTCTAACGGTAATAAATACAAAATTCTGCTGTCATTTGGAAACAACGAAAAAGGGAAATCGCTTTTGCGACTAGCAAATAGTCTGGTAAAAAAACAAACAGAAACGTCAACTATAACAGCTATGCATCTCACATTGAGTGACGAAGTGCATCCTTATAATTTAGACCAATATGAAAAAGATAAATTTTTACCTATAATCGCCGAGTCAAAAGTCTTGAAACAAGAAATTACAACTTTATTTCAGGCAACAGTGGATATTGAAAGTAATATCGCTGAAATTGCCAATAATGGAGAATATGATTTGCTTTTAGTTGGACTCGGAAAATCTATTTTTGAAGGATCATTGCTAGGAAAAGTATTGGGATTCACAACCAGGATTATCAATCCCGACCGTTTGATCGATAAATTCACAGGAAAAGAAGGGTTGTTCGAAAATTCGCCTTTTGACGAAAGAACCAGACAGATTATTTCGAAAACTAAGATTCCTCTAGGAGTTTTGATTGACAAGGAATTGCAACAGGTTAATCAGGTTATTGTCCCCATTTTTTGTTCAGAAGACTCTTTTTTGATTGATTATGCGCAGAAATTAATTTACAACAACGATTCTCAAATTATGATTTTAGATGTAAACGGTAACGTCAATACTAATTTTGTTCTTAAAAGTGCCGTCAATTCATTGGAAGAAAGATATCCCGAAAATATCACAATGATGAATGAAAAAATCATTAAAAAAGATTTTTTAGCTAACTTAGATTTGATGATTATCAGTGTCGAAAGTTGGAAAGTGCTTTTGGATTCGCACAGTATTTGGTTGAGCAGAGTTCCCTCAGTATTGATTTTAAAACATTGTTTTATATAAATTTTTTATACTTTCATAATTTCGGCTTCCTTGTGAACAAGATGTTCGTCAATTTTTTTGATAAAATTATTTGTCAAATTTTGGACTTCCTCTTCAGCTCTTTTGCAAATATCTTCGGATGTCCCCTCTTTTTCTAACTTTTTTATCTCAGTATTCGCATCTTTACGAGCGTTTCTAATTCCAACTTTTGCATCTTCGGATTCTGATTTTGCTTGTTTCGCAAGATCTCGTCTTCGCTCTTCAGTCAATGGCGGAACGCTGATTATGATTAAATCTCCATTATTCATTGGGTTGAAACCAATGTTTGCCACCATAATTGCTTTCTCAATAGGTTGCAGCATTTTCTTTTCATATGGCTGTAAAGTTATCGTTCTTGCATCGGGTACATTGATATTTGAAACTTGAGAAAGCGGGGTTGCCGCTCCATAATAATCAACAAAAACACTTCCCAACATGGCTGGATTTGCTTTTCCGGCACGAATATTTAGAAATGATTTTTCTAAATGGGAGATAGAACCCTCCATAGATTCTTTGGTACTATCTAAAATAAATTCAATTTCTTCAGTCATTTTTTTAGGTTTTGGGTTTTGGGTTGTTGGAAGTTTAACTAAACCATCAACCAAAAACCATCAACTAAATATTTACTTCAGTTCCTATGTTTTTACCTTCACAAATTTTCAATAAATTTCCTTGCTTATTCATGTCAAAAATTACAATTGGAAGTTTATTTTCCTGACTCAATGTGAAAGCTGTTGTATCCATAACATTCAATCCTTTTTTGAGTACATCATCAAAGGAGATATAATTAAATTTTACTGCCGAAGCATCTTTTTCCGGATCTGCGGAGTAAACACCATCTACACGAGTTCCTTTCAAAATTACGTCAGCATTGATTTCTACACCACGTAAAACAGCGGCAGTATCTGTTGTAAAATAAGGGTTTCCTGTTCCAGCTCCAAAAATTACGATTCTTCCTTTTTCGAGGTGGCGATCGGCTCTTCTTTTTATGTAAGGTTCAGCGATGGATTCCATTTTTAAAGCGGTTTGCAAACGAGTTTTCATTCCTTTGTCTTCTAGTGCGCCTTGCAATGCCATTCCGTTAATAACGGTTGCCAACATCCCCATATAATCGCCTTGAACACGGTCCATGCCCTTGCTTGCACCGGCAACACCTCTAAAGATATTTCCTCCACCAATCACTATGGCAATCTCAATTCCTTTTTCATGAACTTTTTTGATTTCATCGGCATATTCGGCTAATCTTGCAGGATCAATTCCATATTGTTGATCGCCCATTAAAGCTTCGCCACTTAATTTTAGAAGAATTCTTTTATATTTCATTCCTGTTGTTTGTTTAAAATTTGGAGTCATGCTGTCGCAAGCTCAAGTCATTCCGTTTTTTTATTTAAATTTGGAGTCATGCTGTCGCAAGCTCAAGTCATTCCGTTTTTATATTTAAAATTTGGAGTCATGCTGTTGCAAGCTCAAGTCATAACTTGTTGAATTGAGTTGTGCAAATATAGACATATTCTATTTTTTTAAAATAATGTTTTTTGAAAAATTAATTTTGGTTTTGTTTTTAATTTAAATTGGCAGAAAATATTTTTTTGAATCTTTAAGCAAATTGATTTTCACAGCCTTTTTCTCATCAGAATTTGAAATTTTTATTTTTCAATAATCGTTAAGTTCGAACAGGAATTATGTGCCTTTTCAAAAATCATACGTCAAGTCGCCAATGTAATTTAAATTGCTGTATCCTGCTCTATAGCTGACTTCATGCAAAACGATTTTGCTGTTTATTTGATAAATTTTTAAGTGTGAAACCTAAAACAATCTCTTTGATATAAATTCCTGAAATTAAAAAGACAACTGCTTATAACTTTGTTAATAAATAGTTTTGATATATTTTTTATTTTTAATGAATAATACGTAAATTGCTGACCTCAACCAAATCTACATATTATTAATTTACTTTTTTTATTGGTGTTTAAATATTTGTTTAACAATTAAAAAAACTACCACATGAAAAATTTATTTGAAAGAGTCTATGATTACATCTCTACTGCCCTATTTGGAGGTAAAACCACAACTCATTATTAATCGAAAAGTACTTAGTTAAGTAAAAAGAGAGTATGGTATAAAAATACTTTGATTACAATTTTTGGACTAAACTTTGTTCGAATAAAGTTAAGTCCAATGCGTCGGTAACTTCATAATTACCAATTTTTGTTCTTCGCAAAACAATTAAATGCGAACCGGAATTCATTGCCTTTCCAAAATCATATGCTAAGGAACGAATATAAGTTCCCTTACTACAAACGACTCTAAAATCGACTTCAGGAAGTGCAATTCGAGTAATTTCGAATTCGTGTACTGTTGTTTTTCGTGTCGCTATTTCTACTGTTTCCCCAGCACGAGCATGTTCATAAAGACGGATTCCGTCTTTTTTTATGGCCGAAAAAATAGGTGGTTTTTGGTCAATTTCTCCCAAAAATTGTTTCGCCGTTTCGTGAATTAAAACTTCATCAATATGTGAAGTTTCGAAAGTTTCGTCTATTTCGGTTTCTAAATCATAAGAAGGCGTGGTTGCTCCTATATAGAATGTTCCGGTATATTCTTTGGCTTGGCCTTGAAGTTCAGCAATTCTTTTAGTAAATTTTCCGGTACAAACCAATAATAATCCACTTGCCAATGGGTCTAAAGTTCCAGCGTGTCCAATTTTGAATTTTTTAGGAAGCCCTGTCTTATTGATTAGGGCATATTTCATTTTATTGACCGCTTGAAAAGAGGTCCAATGCAAAGGTTTGTCAATTAAGATGATTTGCCCGTTTAAATAATCTTCGGCAGACATTAAATTACAGTCAATGGATGAATGAAAAAATGAATCGCCAACAATACAATTCCAGCAATAATTCGGTAATAACCAAATACTTTAAAACCGTGCTTAGTCAAAAATCCAATAAAAGATTTAATAGCTAAAAGCGCCACGATAAAAGCAACTACATTTCCAATAATCAAAAAGTTGATTTGGTCGTGTGACAAAACTAGACCGTCTTTATAATAATCGTAACATTTTTTTGCAGTCGCACCTAACATTGTTGGAACTGCTAGAAAAAATGAAAATTCCGCAGCAGTTGTTCGAGATAGTTTCTGCGACATTCCTCCCACGATACTTGCGCCACTTCGGGAGACACCAGGAACCATTGCCAAGCACTGAAATAATCCAATTTTAAAAGCTTGCAAATAACTTATTTCATTAGACGTTTGAATTTCTTCAGAATCAGCAAACCAATCATCAACTTTTAAAAGGATAATTCCGCCGATTAAGAGCGAAACTGCAACTGTTAAGGGACTTTCTAATAAAGCATCAATTTTTTTACTGAACAGCAATCCAAAAACAACTGCTGGAATAAAAGCAACTAATAATTTAAAATAGAAGTCAAAAGTTTGGAAAAAGCGTTTAAAATATAAAACAACAACCGAAAGTATTGCTCCTAATTGGATGACGATTGTAAAAAGTTTCGTGAATTCATCATGTTCAATACCAAAAAAAGAAGATGCAATAATCATATGGCCTGTCGAAGAAACAGGCAAAAACTCGGTGATTCCTTCAATAATGGCAATAATAATAGCTTGAAAAGTATTCATTTATGCTTTTTTTGGATTTTTAAGAATAGCATAAATCGTGATTCCAAAACCAATTAAAACGGTTGTTGGAGCCAATCGAATTCTTCTAAAGTTGAAAATTTCTTCCTTAAACACATTTGGATTATCACTTCCTCCACCTGACATTAATAGGAACCCAAGAGCAATTACAGCAATACCAATGAGTAGAATTTTATAATTTATTTTCTCAAAAAGAAATTCGTGTTCTTGATTTTGTTCTTGTTTTTTTTCGATTTTTTTCATTTTTGCTATCTAGTATAAATCATCGGTTCTTAAATTCAAAAAGCGTTGTGTTGCAAAATATGTGCTTATCCAGGTAATCAAAACCCCAATGCCGAATACAAATAATAAAACTATAGCAACAAGTATTTTATCGTCAAGAATTCCTAAATCCGGGAAATTAACTTGGAGGTAAACTAAAACACCAATCAGAGCAATAATGGCTAGTCCCGCACCAAGCATACCTAATTTAATGCTTCGCATCACAAATGGCTTTCTAATAAATGCTTTTGTAGCTCCAACCATTTGCATCGTTTTAATGATAAATCGATGAGAATAAATGGACAAGCGCAAAGAACTATTGATTAATAAAACAGCGATGATAGTTAAGAAAGCACTGATTATCAATATCCACATACTCACTTTTTTGATATTGTCATTTACTAAATTGACCAATTGTTTGTCATAAACGATATCTGAAACCATAACGTTTTTATGTAATTGACTTTCAATTTTTGCAATACTGTCTTTTTCTACATAATCAGCTTTCAGATTGATGTCAAACGAGTTTTGCAATGGATTCGTCCCTAAAAAAGTCATAAAGTCTTCGCCAATAATGTCAGTATGTTGCTTTGCTGCAGCTTCTTTGGAAACATATACATACGATTTAGTAAAATCAGCAGCTTTTAATTCTTTTCCAAAAGCCTTTAAGATACTGTCATTAGCATCGTTTTTGAAAAATACCGTCATTGCAATTTTTTCTTTAAAATTGTCTGCCAGTTTTTTAGAATTAATAATAAAAAATCCTAGAATCCCCAAGAGAAATAACACCAAGAATACACTTAGCACAACCGAGAAATAAGAGGAAATTAACCTGCGTTTTTGAAATTTATCAAATGAAGAAGCCATAGTTTATTGTAATTATGGGGTAAAAATAACAAAGAATTTCTTTATTTAAAGTTAATAACGCTCAAACTTTCAACTTTCGTACAATAAATGTAAATTTGGCGTCTAAAATAATCATACCGTAAAAGTCTTTGAGACTTTGAATCCTATCGATAAGATGACTTGAGCATGCAAAAGCATGACTCCATTAAAAAACAATATAAAAAAGGAATGAAATACAATCCGAACGAAATAGAGGCCAAATGGCAAAAATATTGGGCCGAAAATCAAACTTTTGCTGCCGAAAATAATTCCGAAAAACCCAAATATTATGTTTTGGATATGTTTCCTTATCCTTCTGGAGCAGGATTGCACGTAGGACATCCGCTGGGTTACATCGCTTCGGACGTGTATTCTCGATACAAAAGACATCGCGGTTTTAATGTTTTGCATCCAATGGGTTACGACAGTTTTGGGTTGCCTGCCGAACAATATGCCATACAAACTGGTCAACGTCCGGAAGATACGACGTCGGTAAATATTGACGGAGGCGTTGACAAAGAAGGAAACAAAATTGCCGGTTATAGAAAACAATTGGATAAAATTGGATTTTCATTCGATTGGAGTCGTGAAGTACGTACTTCGAATCCTGATTATTACAAACACACGCAGTGGATTTTCATCCAATTATTCAATTCTTGGTACAATAAAAATACAGACAAAGCCGAAGACATTTCTACATTGGTTTCAATTTTTTCAACCGAAGGAAATTCTAATGTAAATGCAGTTTGCGATGACAATATTCAATCTTTTTCGTCAAGCGAATGGAACGCTTTTTCATCAGAAGACCAACAAAAAATACTTTTACAATACAGATTAACGTATTTAGCTGAAACCGAAGTAAACTGGTGTCCTGGATTGGGAACCGTTTTAGCGAATGATGAAATCGTAAACGGTATTTCAGAACGTGGAGGATTTCCGGTTATTCGCAAAAAAATGACGCAATGGAGTATGCGGATTTCGGCTTATGCGGAACGTTTGTTGCAAGGTTTGGACACCATTGACTGGAGTGAGAGTATCAAGGAAAGTCAAAGAAACTGGATTGGAAAATCCGTTGGAGCGATGGTAACTTTTTCTGTATTGCTAGCTAAAAGTGATAACCAAATTCGACCTAATCCAACCGAAGCCGAAAAAATATTATGGTTAAATTTAAAAAATCAAGGACTAGCTTCTGAATTTACACCACAACATTTAATAGATGATTATATTGTAGATTTTGTTTCACTTTCTAAAAAACTGATTATTGAAGTTGATGGCGGAATTTTTTACACTCCTCAACAAAAAGAGGATACCGAAAACACAAAAGTTCTTGAAGAAAAAGGATTTAAAGTAATTCGTTTTAATACTAAAGAAATTTTAAATAATATTGATAGTGTTTTAAATATTATCAAACACGAATTGCACAATGCTGTTGTTTCACCTTCTGAATCAAAAGAGATTGCGGTTTTCACGACTCGTCCCGACACCATTTTTGGAGTTACGTTTATGACTTTGGCACCAGAACATCCTTTGGTTCAAGAAATAACAACTTCGGAGTATTTAGACAAAGTAAACGACTATGTTTTTGCGTCATCTAAACGTTCTGAAAGAGAGCGTATGGCAGATGTAAAAACCATTTCAGGAGTTTTCACGGGAGCTTATGCCGAGCATCCTTTTACTAAAGAACCAATACCAGTTTGGATTGGTGATTATGTACTTGCAGGTTATGGAACTGGAGCTGTTATGGCGGTTCCTTGCGGCGACGAAAGAGATTATGCTTTTGCTAATTTCTTCAAAGGGCAAAACGGAATGCAGGAAATCAAGAATATTTTTGCCAATGTCGATATATCTAAAGAAGCCTATGGTTCCAAAGATAATGTTGTCATTACCAATTCTGATTTTCTAAACGGACTGAATTACAAAGAAGCGACCAAAAAAGTTATAGCAGAACTAGAGAAGATAAATCAGGGTAAAGGTAAAATCAATTACCGTTTGCGTGATGCCGTTTTCTCGCGCCAAAGATATTGGGGAGAGCCGTTTCCTGTATATTATGTGAATGGATTGCCGCAAATGATTGATGCGAAACATTTGCCAATCGTGCTGCCCGAAGTGGAAAAATACTTGCCAACAGAAGACGGATTACCCCCTTTAGGAAATGCTCTGGTTTGGGCTTGGGACAGTGTAAATAATAAAGTGGTTGACACGAATTTGGTCGACAACAAAACAATTCATCCTTTAGAATTGAACACGATGCCAGGTTGGGCGGGAAGTTCCTGGTATTGGATGCGTTATATGGATGCACACAATGACGGAGAATTTGCAAGTAAAGAAGCCTTGAAATATTGGGAAAGCGTGGATTTATACATTGGTGGAAGCGAACACGCAACCGGACATTTATTGTATTCTCGTTTTTGGAACAAATTCCTAAAAGACAAAGGTTTTGCACCAACCGAGGAACCATTCAAAAAACTTATTAATCAGGGAATGATTTTGGGAATGAGTGCAATTAATTATAAGTTTTCAAACAGTTTTATTTCTGAAGATGATTTTGATCAATCAATTTTACCTCCTATTTATGTTTCCAAAAAAAGACATCAAAAAATTTTAGGAGGAGATTCTGAAGAAATTGCAATTCTAAAGTTGGAAGTCGCGAAATTAGTTAAAAAAACGTATCCTGGAAGAGAAGATATTTCTTTTTGGAATCCAAACTTTAATGCTTCTTATGCACTTGTTGATTTTGTTAATAGTTCAGACGAACTAAATATTGAAGCTTTTAAAAAATGGAGACCAGAAAATAAAAATGCAGTTTTTCTTTTTGATGAAAATGACAGGTTTATTGTTTCTCGCGAAATCGAAAAAATGTCGAAATCTAAATACAATGTAGTTACTCCAGACGATATTTGTAATGAATACGGAGCCGATACTTTGCGTTTGTACGAAATGTTTTTAGGACCCTTGGAACAAGCGAAACCTTGGAACACGGCAGGAATTTCGGGAGTTTTTGGTTTCTTGAAAAAATTATGGCGTTTGTATTTTGATGAAAACGGTTTGATTGTTACCAACAATGAACCATCGAAAGACAGCTTGAAATCATTACATAAAACCATCAAAAAAGTGGCAGAAGATATCGAAGGTTTCTCTTTCAATACTTCGGTTTCACAGTTTATGATTTGTGTGAATGAATTGTCAATACAAAATTGTCATTCTCGTGCGATTTTGGAACCTTTGACAGTATTGATTTCTTCTTATGCACCACATATTGCCGAGGAATTGTGGAGTCAATTAGGAAATTCTGGTTCGATTTCGACAGTAGATTTTCCAATATTGGACGAAAAACATTTAGTGGAAAGCAGCAAAGAATATCCTGTTTCTTTCAACGGAAAAATGCGTTTTACCATCGAATTATCTTTGGATTTGACGGTGCCTGAAATTCAGGAAATTATTATGAAAGATGAAAGGACATTAAAGCAATTAGATGGAAAAACACCAAACAAGATAATTATCGTTCCGGGTAAGGTGATTAATTTGGTTGGATAAAAAATAAAAATTCACTACTATAAATCCCAAATTTCAATTTTAGTATTGAAGTTTGGGATTTTTTAATGAATTTTTAACGAATGTCAAATTGACATTATCTAAATTTGGTTTAGAATTTGATATTGTAATTACACAAACATAAAAAATAAAAATTATGGGAATGAGTTATTTAGTTTTGGCTGGTGCAATTATGCTTGCAAGTTGGTTAATCAGTAATACATTAAAAAATAAGTTTGAAAAATATTCCAAAGTGCATTTGCAGAACGGAATGTCCGGTCAGGAAATAGCTGAGAAAATGCTTGCAGATCACGGAATTCGTGACGTAAAAGTGATTTCGGTAGCGGGACAATTAACGGATCATTACAATCCAACAGATAAAACGGTCAATTTAAGTGAAGCTGTTTTCAATCAAAGAAATGCAGCAGCTGCAGCAGTTGCCGCTCACGAATGTGGTCACGCCGTACAACACGCGACAGCTTATAGTTGGTTAACGATGCGTTCTCAATTGGTTCCAGTTGTGAATGTTGCGTCATCTTATATGCAATGGATTTTGATTGGAGGTATTTTGATGTTGCGGACTTTTCCGCAATTATTATTAGTGGGAATAGTGATTTTTGCTGCAACAACTTTGTTTTCGATCGTCACTTTGCCGGTAGAATATGACGCGAGTAATCGTGCGTTAGCTTGGTTAGAAAATAAAATAATGTTGACTCCGGACGAACAAGCCGGAGCAAAAGATGCGTTAAAATGGGCTGCGAGAACTTATGTTGTGGCTGCTTTAGGATCAATCGCCACCTTAATGTATTACATTTCTATTTTTAACAACAGAAGGTAATATCAATATAATTTAGAATACAATCCGTCTCAATTTTTTGTTGAGGCGGATTTTTTCGTACAATTTCTAAAATAGTCAACCGAATATTTGAAGAGGGGTTGGTACTGAACATAAAAAAAGCCGCAATTATTAATTGCAGCCTTTTTGTGAATATTTTTAAAAGTAATTTTTATTCAAATATTTATTTTCCTTTATTTGCTTCTGAAATATATTTTTCCAAAGCCATTGTCATTGAAGGTGTTTCGGGAGTTGGTGCAAGAATGTCAATTCTCAAACCAGAATCCAATGCTTCTTTTTGAGTAGTGCTTCCAAAAACAGCAATTCTAGTATTGTTTTGTTCAAAATCAGGGAAGTTAGTGAACAATGATTTTATTCCAGAAGGACTAAAGAAAGCTAAAACATCATAATACACATCAGCTAAATCAGATAAATCGCTAATTACAGTTTTGTAAAAAATAGCTTGTGTCCAATCTACTTTCAGGTTATTAAGAGTTATTGGAGCATCTGCATTCAATTGATCTGAAGCTGGCAATAGGAATTTTTCGTCTTTATATTTTTTTATCAGCGGAGATAAATCAGCAAAATCTTTTGGGCCAACATATATTTTACGCTTGCGATATACTACGTATTTCTGTAGATAGAATGCTATTGCTTCTGATTGACAAAAATACTTCAATCCTTCAGGAACTTTATATCGCATTTCTTCAGCAACTCTGAAAAAATGATCTACAGCGTTTTTACTCGTTAAGATAATGGCGGTAAAATTGTTAAGATCAATTTTTTGAAGTCTAATTTCTTTTGCATTAACTCCTTCGACGTGGATAAAAGGTCTGAAATCAACTTTTACTTTATGCTTATTTTGAAGCTCAAAGTAAGGAGAATTTTCCACTTTAGGCTCGGGCTGTGACACCAAAATTGTTTTCACTTTCATATTTGACATTTTCTAAGCAATACCTTTTGTAAACCAATAATACATGAAATAATACGGTGCTATTTCGAGAGCGCAAAGATACAAAATAAAATAAAACAACTTACTAAATATTATATTTTGATAATTTTTTATTGAAACTAAATAT
>NZ_JAYWCK010000042.1:0-3195 GCF_043780635.1 Flavobacterium sp. | reverse complement strand
GGATTTCTTTTTACCAGTTGCAACTGGCTTACGTTTAGTTTCGAGACAAATAACCAATACAAACTTAGTAGTAGCTACATCTGGAATTACTTATCCATTGACAAACGGAACTATTTCAATTACAGCAAATAGTGGAACTGGAACTTTCTTGCCATTCTTCAATTGGAAATTTACTCCTATTAGAGGTCTTAGAGAGGAAGTTGTAGTTAACGTGAAACCTATTGCAACGTTATCTACTATTTCACCAACTACAATAGCTTCAGGCGGTAGTGATTTTACACTAACCGTAAATGGAACTAATTTTGTAAATGGTGAATCAATCGTAAGATGGAATGGAACAAACAGAGTAACAACATTCGTTAGTTCTACTGAACTTAGTGCTGCTATTCCTGCTGCTGATATAGCAACTGGAGGAACAGCTTCGGTTACAGTATTTAATACTTGCGGAACAACAACTGGTCAAACTATAACTTTTTTATCTGTTTGTGCGCCTGTTGCTGATTTAACAATTTTACCAACAATAACTGGACAATGTTCAGCTAATACAACTGCACCAACTGCTACAAGTAGTTGTACTGGCGTAGTAATTGGAACTACTTCTACAGTGTTACCTATTACAACTCAAGGAACAACAATCGTTACTTGGACATATAATGATGGAAACGGAAATACTTCAACTCAAAATCAAACAGTAATTGTAGACGATACGGTTGCTCCTATAGCTGATATAACAACTTTGGCAAATGCAACGGGACAAACTACTGTTACTGTTACTGCTCCAACTGCAACCGATATTTGCGTTGGAACTATTATAGGTACAACTCCAAGTCCTTTGACTTATTCTACACAAGGAACTTTCAATATTGTTTGGACATATAATGATGGTAATGGAAATACTGCCACTCAAAATCAAACTATAATTGTTGCGGATACTATTGCACCAACAGCGCCTGCAAGTTTGGCTGCTTCTGGAACTACTTCAAACACGACTACTTTATCTTGGGTAGGTTCAACAGATAATGCTGCAGTAACTGGATATGATGTTTATAATGGAGCCATTCTTTTAGGAACAACCTCATCTACAAGTTATGTCGTGAGTGGTTTAACGGCTACGACAGCATATACTTTTTCGGTAAAAGCTAAAGACGCTGTCGGAAATATTTCAACTTCAAGTAATATAGCAAATGTTACGACTTTGGCTCCGGTTTATTGTACTTCTCTAGGTACAAGTGTGGCTAATGAAACTATTGGTAAAGTCGTTTTTGAAACGATCAACAATACTTCAACTGGAGGAACTGGCTATGAAAACTTTACCGCTACTTCAACAAATGCAACTAGAGGAACTGCTTACACCATTACGATAACACCAACTTGGTCTGGGGTAAAAAGATTTGAAGGATATGCAGTATGGATAGATTATAATGGAGATGGAGATTTTGCTGATGCTGGAGAACAAGTATTCTCAACAGGAACTACAAAATCAACTCCTATTTCTGGAACGTTCACTATTCCAGCTACAGCAACAGTTGGCTCTACTAGAATCCGAGTTTCAATGAAATACAATGCAATTCCTACTATGTGCGAAACATTTGCATCTGGTCAAGTTGAAGATTATACTGTAAACATTGTTTCTAGTGTGGCCAAAATAGCTAATGTTTCTGCAAAAGCAATTACAGAAATTAAACTGTACCCTAATCCAACAACATCAATTTTGAATGTGTCTTCAGTTTCTGAAAATGCTATATTTAAAGTTTATAATATGTTAGGGCAATCAATAATGAACGGAAAACTTTCAAATGGTTCGATTGATGTTTCCAACATAAGTTCTGGAATTTATCTTTTAGAAGTTACTGACAAAGAATCAACTTCAGTAAATCGCTTCATAAAACAATAATCTTTTTAAATTTAAAATCAAAAGCTATCTCAATTGAGGTAGCTTTTTTTTGGAATAATATAATTACTATTAAGTGATAAAAAACAATCTAGATTATTAACTAATAGTCTAATCTATTAAAAGAATATAGTTGAATTTTGATTCTTCGTGTTAACAAAAAAACCCCCATTTAGGTATGTAAATGCGGGTTTCTTAAAATATAAATTTAAATTTATTCCGGATCATTCATTTTAAAAGTATCCATAAAAGCCGTGGTATAATCCCCGGAAATATATCTTGGATCATCCATCAACTGTCTGTGGAATGGAATAGTAGTTTTTATACCTTCTATCACAAATTCATCCAAAGCTCTTCTCATTTTGCTAATTGCTTCCCCACGCGTTTGAGCTGTTGTGATCAATTTTGCAATCATAGAATCATAATTTGGCGGAATAGTATAACCTGAATATACGTGTGTATCTAAACGAACTCCGTGACCTCCAGGCATGTGAAGAGTAGTTATTTTTCCCGGTGATGGTCTGAAATCATTATAAGGATCCTCGGCATTAATACGACATTCGATAGCATGCAATTGTGGCAAATAATTTTTACCAGAAATTGGAATTCCAGCAGCAACCATAATTTGTTCTCGAATTAAATCATAATCAATTACTTGTTCTGTAATGGGGTGTTCCACCTGAATACGAGTATTCATTTCCATAAAATAGAAATTACGGTGCTTATCTACCAAAAATTCGACTGTTCCTGCACCTTCATATTTGATGAATTCCGCTGCTTTTACTGCCGCCGCTCCCATTTTTTTTCGCAATTCGTCAGTCATAAATGGAGAAGGAGTTTCTTCGGTAAGTTTTTGATGACGTCTTTGCACAGAACAATCTCTCTCAGAAAGATGACAGGCTTTTCCATAAGAATCCCCTACAACTTGAATTTCGATATGTCTAGGTTCTTCAATAAGTTTCTCTAAATACATTCCGTCATTCCCAAAAGCTGCAGCTGATTCTTGACGAGCACTTTCCCAAGCTTTCAGTAACTCTTCGTCTTTCCAAACAGCACGCATTCCTTTTCCTCCGCCTCCAGCAGTTGCTTTTAGCATTACTGGATATCCCATTTTTCTTGAAAGTTCTTGTGCTTGTTCAAAAGATTCTAAAAGACCTTCAGAACCTGGAACACAAGGAACTCCAGCTGCTTTCATAGTTGCTTTAGCCGAAGCTTTATCACCCATTCTGTCAATCATTTCTGGCGATGCACCTATAAATTTAACGTTATGTTCTTGACATATTTTTGAAAATTTTGAATTCTCG
>NZ_JAYWCK010000041.1:0-19636 GCF_043780635.1 Flavobacterium sp. | reverse complement strand
CACTTCGGTTTCTTTATTCCAATAAATTTTGGCAGATGATGTAGGAGAAACAGCTTGACCACCAAGGTTGATTACTGTATTTTTTGCATCTCGAATAACGGTCAAAGCAGTTAATGTCTGTTTGTTTTTCCCTTTTAAATCGACCAAAGTATCTTGTAAATTTATTTTTTCTTTTTCAATCGAAGCTACTTGATTTTGGGTTTCGGATAATTGTGTATATTGATAACCAATACCAAGCAAAAGCACTACAGCTGCTGCCCAACCTATATATTGATTCCAATTATTTTGTGGTTTCATTTCGATCACTTTTGAATATTTCAAATCTAATTTAGCTTTGATTTTTTCAAAATTCTCGGCAGATAAAAACGGAGAAAAACTAGTCGATAAATTCACGATTGCTTTTTCAATTGAAATGATTTCGTTTTCAATTTCCTTGTTTTTTTTGGCCATTTGGCTCACTTCTACATTTTCGATTTCTGTAAGTAAACCATAAACATAGAGTTCTAAAATTCCGCTTTCTATATATTGTTTTGTATCCATTATACTTTTAGATAAATTCTTAAATCATTGATGCAATTTCTATTTTGTGTTTTGACGGTTCCTAGCGGAATGGCAAGTTCGTCAGATGCTTCTTGTTGAGTATATCCTTGAAAGAACAACAATTCAATAATTTCAATGCACTTTGGTTTTAACTTCTTTACAAATTCAAGAATTCCAATGGTGTCGATTCTATTGTTTAGTTTATTGCTGTCGTCCAATAGATGTACGAAATTATCGGCAGATAGGTTTTTTTTACTGTTGTTAAATCCTTTAGATCTTAGTTTATCAATTGCCGTGTTTCTGGCAATATTTAAAATCCAAGTGTAAAATCTTCCTTTGCTCTCGGAATAACTGTCAATGCTCTTCCAGATTTTTACAAACACTTCCTGTAAGGTATCTTCTGCATCTTCCGTTTCTTTTAAAAGATTAGATATTACCGAAAATAAACTTTTTGAATACATATCATAAAGGATAGTAAATGCCCTTTCATCCTTCTTGAGGATTAACGGAATTAATTCTTCTTGTGTCATTGTTTTTGTTTGTTTTTTGTTATGAACATATACGTAAGAATTCAATCATTGGTTTTATAAATGTAATTTATTTTTTAAAGCATAATCTTCTAATTCTAAAATAAAAATAAAGTTAAAAAAAAATATTTTTAAATTACTGTAAATCAATGATTTTAATTTTTTTTAACTTTTTTTAAATCCAAAACTAATCCATTCTCGTAAATATATTTTTAACCTTTTAAATTAAATAACAATGAAAAAAACAAAAATTGTATTAGGTCTGTCGCTGGTGGCGATTACAGGTCTAGTTTTTATGGCAGCGGATCACGCAGATGCTCCAGCTGTAACAGGTAATGCTTCGGACATTACAGATGTGTATGCTTTTCAAGGCCAAGACACAAACAATATGGTATTTGTAGTAAATACGCAAGGATTGTTAACACCAGGTGCTACCGCAGCTGCTATGTTTAACGAAAACGTATTACAAGAGATTAACATTGACACCAATGGTGATAATGTAGAGGACTTGGTAATTCAAGCTATAAGAAAAAACGACAAGATGTATTTCTTCGGTCCTGTTGCTCCTGGAATGACAGGAGTTACTAGTACGATAAAAACAAATGCAGTCGCAGGAAATGTTGAGATTTCTAAATACGGAAGCGCACCAATTACAAGTACTTCAAACGGTATGAAGTTTTTTGCAGGGCCAAGAGATGATCCATTCTTTTTTGATTTAGGTCAATTCAAACACATTCTTGCTGGTGAAGCTACAGGTTTTAATAATCCTGGAACCGACACATTTGCTGGTACAAACGTACTTTCTACAATAATTGAAGTTCCAAAATCTTTATTGGGTTCTTCTACAACTATAAACGTTTGGGCTGAGACTAAGAAAAAACAATAATTAATTTTTAAATTTTAAAATCATGAGAACAAATAAAATTAGAATAGTAGTATTGTCTCTCTTTAGTATTACAACAGTATTAGTAAGCTGTAGTAAAGACGAATTAGTCACAAATGAAACTAGTGCAGTAAGTGCAAATAAATTTGGAGTTAATTTTTCAGGAACTTTTGTACAACAAGATCAAATGGCTCGCCCTGCAATAAATACCGTTTTTATTAAATCTGGCGCACCAAAAGATGCTTTTAATGCTGCAATTCCTTCAGAAATGGGAGCTGCTTATCAATCTATATTTCAATCTAGATTATTGGCTTTAAATCCTGGATATACAACAAATGCATTAGGATTATCAGCTTCCCAATTTACTGGTGTGTTAGCAACAGATGTGTTGAATGTGAGCAAAACTTCTCCAACAACTTTCTTTGATGGAACTAATGTACTTACCGGAAGAGCAATTGCAGACGATGTAATTGATGTAGAATTGTTATTGATTTTTGGTGGGCCAACTGGCGCTTCAAATTCCGGATTGACTTCGGATCATGTCGATTCTAATGACAAAGCATTTTCTAACAAATTTCCTTATTTGGCTTCGGCTTGGTAAAAAATAGTAATCAGGGCATATGAATTATGTGCCCTGATTTTAATTCTTTTAAATAACATAAAAATATTAAAAATGCATAAATATAAAATAATAACAATGTCACTTGTTTTTGCAGCAACATTATTTGTGAGCTGTGACAACAATGATAATTCATCAAAAAGTCCTGATTTTACGGGAACTTTTGTACAACAAGATCAAATGGCTCGTCCTGCAATAAACACCGTATTTATTGCTTCTGGCACACCTAAAGACGCTTTCAATTCAGCAATTCCATCAGCAATGGGAGCTAATTATCAATCTATTTTTCAATCTAGATTGTTGGCTTTAAATGCTGGTTATACTACCAATGCATTAGGACAAACTGCGGCACAATTGACAGGATTGTTGGCAACAGATGTTTTGAATGTTAAGAAAACAGGCAAAACCACGTTTTTTGATGGAACAAATGTATTAACAGGTCGCGCTCTTGCCGACGATGTTATTGATGTTGAATTGCTATTGATTTTTGGAGGACCAGCCGGAACATCAAATGCTGGATTGACTTCGGATCATGTTAATGCAAATGACAAAGCTTTTGGAGCTTCATTTCCTTACTTGGCAACTGCCTGGTAAAAATAATTAATCAGAGCGTGTAGTAATGCGCTCTGATTTTAATAAAAAACAACAAAATGAAAACAACAAAATGAAAACAATAAAAATACTATCAATTTTACTATTTACAGCTTTGCTAATGTTAAGTTGTAATCAAAAATCAGACAAAATTATTGCTCAAAAAGATTACAATAAGTATTTAGAAATTAAAGACAACAAATCAAGAGATTTTGCTCAAAGTGAAATCAATTTTTGGCAAAAAAAATACGATAAAGTACCTAATCAAACGAGTTATTTAAGTCTTTTGGCATCCAACTATTCTAAACTTTTTGAAAATACAGGCAACGTTAAATACTTGTATAAAGTCGAAGCATTGTTGTTGCAAGTTAATAAGGAATATCATTATGAAACTGTTGGCCCAATTCGCTCTTTGGGGAGAAATTATATTTCGCAACATCGCTTTAGGGATGCTTTGGTATTGGCAAACAAAGCATTAGCGATAGGTGAAGGAATGAAAGAAACTCAGAAATTGCTTTTCGATGTCAATATGGAATTAGGAAATTATACTCTAGCTGAGAAAAATTTAAAATACCTTAACGACAGTAAAGATTTTGATTATCTCATTCGAGTTGCTAAATGGAACGATCACTTAGGGGATTTAAAAACGGCAATTTCATTAATGGAAAAAGCCAAAGACATAGCTATTAGTAACGATAATAAATCCCTTAAAATTTGGACTTATTCAAATTTAGGCGACTTTAATGGTCATGCAGGTGATATTCAAAAATCTTATGAATATTATTTGAAAACTTTGGAATTGGATCCTAATAATTCTTACGCACTAAAAGGAATTGCTTGGATAGCGTTTTCATACGAAAGAAATACCCACGAAGCAAAAAGAATTATTGACAACATTTCAAAAAGGCATCACACACCCGATTTTTATTTGCTTAAAGCTCAAATTGCAGAATTTGAAAATAATTCGACTGCTAAAAATAAAAATTTAAACGAGTATTTTACGATGCTGAATACCATAAATTATGGTGCAATGTATAACAAATACAACACTTTAATTTATGCTGATGATAAAAGTACGGCTGCAAAAGCATTAGAAATTGCCAAAATAGAAATCGATCACAGACCCACACCGGATTCGTATGATTTATTAGCTTGGTCGTATTATAATCTTGGCGATAGCAAAAAAGCTTTGGAAATTGCAGAGAAATATGTAGTTGGAAAATCATTTGAACCAAAGCTAAATTACCATTTAGCAACCATCTATAAAGCTAATAATATGACTGCTAAAATTGCTCCAATAAAAGAAGAATTACTAAAAAGCACTTTTGAATTAGGCCCTAATTTGGAGAAAAAAATTATTAGTTTGTAATGAGAAATCTCTATTTACTTGTCACTTTGCTTTTCTTTTTTTTTGCTCACAGCCAAATTCAAAAAGGAATTATAAAAGATGCTCTGGGCAACCCAATCGAAAACGCCTACATTATTAATGCAAATTCTCAAACTCACGCTCATACAAATGAGTTTGGAACTTTTAGTATTGACAAAACAAACAAAGGAGATGTGCTCAAAATTTCAGCTGTTGGATATAAAAAAGCAAATTTCATCTTTGAGTCTACTGATTTTAATATTGTTTTAGAAGAGGCTGTTTATAGTCTGGATCAAGTTATTATCCAACCCAAATTGAATGCGATGAATGTAATCACTAAAATTGATTTTCAAACAGCGCCAGTAAATTCCTCGCAAGAAGTTTTGCGAAAAGTTCCAGGATTATTCATCGGTCAACACGCAGGTGGAGGCAAAGCAGAGCAACTATTTTTGCGTGGTTTCGATATCGATCACGGAACGGATTTAGCGGTTTCGGTAGATGGAATGCCAGTAAATATGGTATCTCACGCTCACGGACAAGGCTATGCTGATTTACATTTTGTGATTCCAGAAACGATTGAAAAAATTGATTTTGGCAAAGGAACCTATTATGCCAGCAAAGGCGATTTTGCCACAGCAGGTTATGTTTCTTTTATCACAAAAGAAAAAATTGATGCAAATTACATCAGTGTCGAAGCGGGACAATTCAATACTTTCAAAACTGTTGGTCTTTTTAATTTATTAGACAAACAGAAAAATCAAAATGCCTATTTTGCAACAGAATATATAATGACAGATGGGCCGTTTGACTCGCCACAAAACTTTAAACGCATTAATTTATTTGGGAAATATACCAGCGTTTCATCTGATAATACAAAATTTTCGATAAACGTTTCTCATTTTACAAGCAAATGGGATGCTTCGGGACAAATTCCGCAACGATTAATTGATGCGGGTTTAATTTCAAGATTTGGTGCTGTCGATGATACAGAAGGTGGGAAAACATCAAGATCAAATTTGAATATTTCATTGGTTAAACCAATAAATGAATCCACTTTTTTGAAAGCAAATGCTTTTTATTCCAACTATAATTTTGAGTTGTATTCTAATTTCACGTTTTTTTTGGAAGATCCAATAAATGGCGATCAAATTCGTCAAAAGGAGAGTAGAAATATTTTTGGTATAAATACTGAATTGAATAAAAAATTGACAAATTCTAATTTTCAGTTGGGTTTTGGTTTGCGAAATGATGCAACGCTAAATACTGAATTGTCGCACACAACTCAACGTTACACAACTTTAAATACTTTGAAATTGGGAGATATTGATCAAACTAACATTTTTTCGTATGTTAATGCAGAATTCGATTTTGGGAAACTAAAAATAAATCCAGCCATACGATTTGATTATTTTAAGTTTGAATACCAAGAAATTGGCGACGAATTATAGCACCAAAACGGAGGATAAAGTAAAATTTTCGCCAAAACTGAATTTTATTTTCACTCAAAACAACAATTTGCAATTTTACCTAAAAACAGGTTTTGGGTTTCATTCAAACGATACCAGAGTTGTGGTTGCTAATGAAGGACAGGAAATTTTGCCAACCGCTTTTGGTACCGATTTAGGAATTATTGCCAAACCATTTCCAAAACTACTACTTAATGGAGCGCTTTGGATTTTGAACCTTAAGGAAGAGCTAGTTTATGTTGGAGATGCAGCAACGGTAGAAATTTCAGGAAGAACAAAACGGATGGGAGTTGATATTGGGTTGCGGTATCAATTAACAGATTATTTGTTTTTTGACACTGATGTTAATTATACGTATGCCAGAAGCGTTGATGCTCCAAAAGGGAAAGATTATATTCCATTAGCTCCAGATTTTACTACAACAGCCGGATTAAGTAGTGTCAAATACAAAGGGTTTTCGGGCGGATTTCATTACCGATATTTAAAATCGCGTCCAGCGAACGAAGACAATTCGATTGTGGCCAAAGGATATATGGTTTCGGATCTGAACTTAAATTATGAATTTAAAAGCGTCACATTTGGCGTTACAACTGAAAATATTTTCAACACAAAATGGAATGAAACGCAATTTGCCACTGAATCGCGATTGAAAAACGAAACAAATAGCGTAGAAGAAATTCATTTCACGCCGGGAACTCCTTTCTTTTTAAAAGGAAAAGTGAGTTATAGATTTTAATTTAAATTGGTTTGGTTTTTGTTTGGTAACAGTAATTTCATTTGATAGTTGAAGTGGCTGTTATTTTGTTGGAAGCCCGATGGTTTTATACCATTGGGCTATTTTATTAAAACTTTGGGAAATGTTGTAGTATTTGAAAAATCATTTTGACTATTTTTATAAAAATTTTTAATTATATGAAAAATCTATTTATTTATGCCTTAGGACTTTTCTTATTTACGAGTTGTCAAGGTCAGAGCAAACAAAACAAACCCCAAGTAATTATGGAAAAACAAACTATTTATCAATTCAAAGTCGAAGATTTATCAGGAAAACAATTTGATTTTGCTTCCTTGAAAGGCAAGAAGATAATGATCGTAAACACGGCTTCAAAATGTGGATTAACGCCACAGTACAAGGATTTAGAAGCAATTTACAAAGAATACAAAGACAAAGGTTTTGTGATTGTGGGCTTTCCAGCCAATAATTTTGCCTCGCAAGAACCAGGAACCAATGAAGAAATAGCAACTTTCTGTCAATTGAATTATGGAGTAACGTTCCCTATGATGGATAAAGTTTCTGTAAAAGGAGATGATATGTGTGCTGTTTATAAATTTCTTACTCAAAAATCAAAAAATGGATTGGAAGATTCTGAAGTAGGATGGAATTTCCAAAAATATCTTATCAATGAAAAAGGAGAGTTAGAGAAAGTGATTTCTCCTAGAACATTAGTAACAGAACCTGAAGTGGTAAATTGGATAAAGGGATAGTATTAGAAGGCAGTAGGTAGATTTCAGATAGCGGTTTTCTGAAATCTGCAATCTGCAACCTGAAATCTAAATTTTCTCATTCTTGAAAATTGCCGCAACAGCCGCTTCATAATTTCTTATACTTTGCGCTTTTTTGATTTGTTTTAACACTTTGTGGGGGTTCGAAAAGGTAACCGAAAAATATTCCCATAAATGATACATCTTCAATAAAATATGGATTTGTCCAGACAAAGATTCGCTATAAATAGCGTATAAAGTATCGTGAAATTCACGAAATAACTCCATTTTGTTTTTAGGATATTCAAATGAATTGCTTTTTATCATACTTGGTAAAAAAGGATCCGAAATTAATCCTCTTCCTATCATCCAATGGTCTATCGACGGGAAGCGTTCTTGCATTTCGTGAAACTTTTTAACGGAAGTGATATCGCCGTTGTAATACAATTTGTGAATCGTGTTGTCGATGCACAGTTGAAACGCATCCAGATTGACGCCTCCTTTATACAATTGCTTCCCGATTCGGGCGTGAATGGCGATATTTTTGATGGGATAGCGATCTAAAATGGGCAAAACATCCAAGATTTCTTCACTGTTTTCATAACCCAAGCGCATTTTCATTGAAACAATAATGTCTGATTCAGAATGGGTTCTTTCCAGAATATGATTAATCTTTTCTGGATTACTGATCAAGCCCGAACCCATACCAGATTTGGTAACCATTGGATACGGACAACCCAAGTTCCAATTTAATTCTTTATATCCCAACTCTCGAACATATTTTGCCACAAATAAAAATTCGTCGGCATCGTTTGTTATCACTTGTGGAATTACTTCTAAATCCATATTGTTTTCAGGAAGCAGGTCACGTTCGTAAGAGGGTTTAATTTCCAGTTTTCCGTTCAAGCGAATATAAGGGGAATAGAAGGTGTCAATTCCTCCAAAAATTTTGTTTTGGGCATTTCTAAAACGGAAATCTGTAAATCCTTGTAAAGGTGATGAGAGTAGGGTAAAGCTCATATATATTGTAAAGTTGCAAATATAAGCTACTTTATTCACAAAGATTTTCTTTACTCTAAAATTAGCTGCATTATAACAGAATGCAACCAACGGTCAAATTTATACCCTGATTCCTTTATAATTCCTGCGGTTACAAAACCAAATTTCTCGTGAAATTCAACACTACTTTGATTTTCAGCATCGATAACGGCAATCATAGTATGGAGTTTTTGTTTTCTGGCCAAAACAATTAATTCTTGAAGTAATTTTTTACCAATGCCTTTACCGTGAAAATTTTCATTCACGTAAACAGAATGTTCTACCGTAAATTTATACGCTTCCCGAAAGCGAAATTCACTATACATTCCAAAACCCACAACATTGCCGTCAAGCTCAGCAACAATCACCGGAAAATTTTTATGTATTTTTTCTTCCAGTATATTTTTCTGTTGCTCGTAGCTTCTAATTGTGTAATCATACAAAGCAGTCGAATGCAAAATATTATGATTTATAATAGCTAAAATAGCTTGAGTGTCTTCGGTTTTGTAGGGTCTAATTTTGATTTCCATCTTATAAAATATTTCTCTTCAAAAGTAAGAAAAAGTTGTTCGAATTGAACGTTTTCGGTTGGCAAGTTTGTAACTTTGCTACAAGCTTGGAGTTGCAATAACTTCTAACATCTAACATATAAATTCATAATGGTTTATCCCAAAATACCTTTAGCGCAAAGCATCATCCAAATTTGTCTTGCCAAAGGTGTAAAAAATATCATCATCTCTCCTGGTTCACGAAATGCTCCCTTAACCATAGGTTTTGTAAACAATCCCGAATTCAATTGCTACAGCATTGCTGACGAGCGTTGTGCTGCTTTTTTTGCACTTGGAATAGCGCAGCAAACCCAGAAACCAGCCATTGTAGTTTGTACATCAGGTTCGGCATTACTGAATTATTATCCTGCTTTTGCCGAAGCGTTTTATAGCCAGATTCCATTAATAGTGATTTCTGCAGATAGACCTTTGGATAAAATTGATATTGGCGACGGCCAAACCATTCGTCAGGAAAATGTATTTAAAAATCATTCGCTGCATAATGCCAATTTAACTCAAGAAGCTTCAGTCGAAAATGATTTGAAAATCAACAAGGCGATTAATAAAGCTTTTACAAAAAAAGGGCCAGTTCACATCAATGCGCCTTTTGAAGAGCCTTTGTATCAAGCTGTTTCCAAGCTGGATGTGGATGTGACGATTTCAGCTTTCGCCAAAGAGCACAAGAAGATTTCCATAGATGAAATTATTGAATACACGAATATTTGGAATAAATCAAAAAAGATATTAATTCTAGTTGGCGAAAACAAACCTGATAAAATTGACGCGGATATTATTGATTTTTTAGCCAAAGATGATTCGGTTGTTGTAATGACAGAAACGACTTCTAACCTTCATCATCCTTCGTTTTTGAATAACATTGACACCATAATTACCCCTTTTTTAAATACAGATTTTAAAAATTTTCAACCAGAAATCTTGATT
This sequence comes from Flavobacterium sp., assembly GCF_043780635.1. Lineage (GTDB taxonomy): Bacteria > Bacteroidota > Bacteroidia > Flavobacteriales > Flavobacteriaceae > Flavobacterium. The sequence continues at coordinate 9,634 of NZ_JAYWCK010000041.1, read as the reverse complement.
ACTTTTGGCGGAATGATTGTTTCCAAAAGGATAAAAGCATTATTGCGAAAATACCAACCCAAACACCATTGGCACATAGATACTTTGAGAGCTTATGATACTTATGGGTGTTTAAGTAAACATTTTGAAGTTAATCCAAATCAATTTTTCAAGCAGTTTTTACGTTTTACTATTCCAAAACACAGTAATTATTGTTCAACTTTTGAAGCAATTGCCGCCTTGAGAAAAATAAAACATTATGAGTATTTGTCCAAGATTCCTTTTTCTGATTTTAAAGCATTTGAAAAAGTCATTCCTTCTTTACCTGATGATTCTATGTTGCATTTGAGCAACAGTTCAGCCATTAGATATGCACAATTGTTTGACATTAATCCTTCAATCGAAGTATTTTGTAATCGAGGAACAAGCGGAATCGATGGTAGTACTTCAACAGCAATTGGCGCGGCTCTGGCCAATATGAAACCCACAGTTTTAATTGCAGGAGACATTGGTTTCTTATATGACAGCAATGCCTTGTGGAATGAATACATACCAAAAAACTTCAAGATTATTTTAATAAATAATGGAGGTGGAGGTATTTTCAGGATTTTGCCTGGGCACGAAGAAACACCGGTTTTCAATAAATTTTTCGAAACTTCACATTGTTTTACTGCGGAACAATTGGCAAAAATGTATGGTTTTGAATATAGTATTGCCAGTGACGAATTAAGTTTATCAAAAAGTTTAAAAACATTCTATGCACAAAATGACAAACCCAGTATTCTGGAAATTTTTACACCAACTAGAGACAACGACAAAATTTTGTTACAGTATTTCAAGGAATTGGTTTAAGTCTTACCATTTATTTCTGTCTTTCAACAACAGGAATAACTTCCTATAAATCTTCGTATCTTTGCGCTTTAGAAAATAGAAGAAATAATGATTGAAATAGGAAAATACAATACTCTTACCATATTACGTGATACTAAAGTAGGTTTGTTTTTGGGAAATCCCGAGAAAGATCCTGAGGGAATTCACGACATACTTTTACCCAATAAATACGTTCCAAACGAATGGGAAATCGGAGAAGAGATCATAGTATTCGTATATTTAGACCACGAAGAACGTCCCGTTGCCACAACACTGGAACCTTATATTTTGTTGAATGAATTTGCACTTTTGCGTGTGAATTATGTCAATCAAGTGGGTGCTTTTATGGATTGGGGAATGGAAAAAGATATTTTGGTTCCCTTTAAAGAACAAGCCAGACCAATGGAAAAAGGGAAACGCTATTTAGTTTATCTTTATATGGATGAGAAGACTAATCGTTTAGTAGCGTCCAGTAAAACCAATCAGTTTTTGAAAAATGATCATCTTACTGTCGAAAAAGGCGAAGAAGTAGATTTAATTGTTTCTCACATCACAGAAATCGGTATTAACGTCATCATCAACGAACAACACAAAGGCTTGTTGTATAAAGATGAGGTTTATGACGATGCAATACGCACAGGAGATAGAATGCGTGGATATATTAAAACCATTCGTCCAGATAATAAAATTGATGTTGCGTTACAAATTCAAGGTTATCAGAGCATTGAACCAAATGCTGATAAAATTCTTGATGAACTAAGAGCAAGTAGAGGTTTCTTACGCTTAACAGATAACTCGCATCCTGAAGACATTAAAACCGTCTTGAAAATGAGTAAGAAAACCTTTAAGAAAGCCATTGGCGCTTTGTATAAAGAAAAGCTAATCGAGATTAAGGAAGACGGAATTTATTTGGTAAAAGAATAAATTTAAAATAAATAATTCTTTAGAAACTCGCAGAGAAATTAATTCCCCAAACTGTTTTATTAGAATTTGCATCAAACCCGACTGGAGCTATATTCATTTGGGTTTTGACTTTTTCTTTATAACCCAACCCATCTAAAACTGTATTGAATGGATCTATAAGAAACAAGGTTGTTACCCCTAAAAATCTTGAATGTAATACTCTTTTGTCATGTTTTACAATTTTTTTCTTGGCATAGAAAAACCCTTCTCCAACTACAGATCCTAAGACTGGTGTGAAGATTAGGTCTTGAATCGAAGGTATTTCTGCAAAGGCTTCGATGCCATATTCCCAGAAGAATGTTGACATTATAGCGGAATAAGTAAAAGATTCAAATATGTTAAAACCACTACTTCTTGCAGTCATATAATAAACACCTCCACAATAGGGATGAGCTAGATAATTCATTGAAAAAGAGTCCTGATCCCATACAGGACCTGCTTTTATATTTTCTTTCCATTTGTAAAACATACCTTGATCTTTCATCGCTTGTTTGTCCCAATGGGTGAAGCTTTCTGGCATAGCCCAAAGTGCACCAAAAGTTACTACTGCAGCACCTAAATAAAGTGTACTGTTGTATCCCAATCTTCTATAATCTCTAGTTTTAGGTGGGAAATCAATAGAAATAGAATCGTTTTTTTGTAATGGAGGAAAATAGTTTGAAGTAGTTGTATTGACAGAATCTTTAAGTGCTGTTTTTATTTCATTTACAACGACAGAAGTACTATCAGTGGAAATTAAAGTGATTTGATTCTCTAAATTACTATTATCTAGCTGTTGTGCAGAAGAGTAAACGAAAAAAAATAATAAAAACAGACTGTAAAAAAATGTCTTTGTATGAGTCATATTATGTGAAAATTTAAAATAAAACACACTTTTTAAACAAGTCAAATTTGGGTTTCTTATTTTACTATAAATGTAAGGAACTTAAAAAAATATGAGTAACAGATTTAATATTTTTTCTTTAATAAAAGGTTGCAAATATAGTTAAAAAATAGTTTTTTGGATATTTATTTTGAGATCACCGTATTTATTTAATTTCAGAATTATTAGAAAAATATAAAAAATGGTCTATTTTTACACTGATAATTTAAAACGAATATAATGGATTGGATAACCGTCAAAGAATATGAAGATATCACCTATAAAAAATGCAATGGTGTTGCCAGAATAGCATTTAACAGGCCTGATGTTCGCAATGCATTTCGTCCTAAAACTACATCAGAGTTATATCAAGCTTTTTATGATGCTCAGGAAGACACTTCAATTGGAGTAGTTTTGCTTTCGGCAGAAGGACCCTCTAGTAAAGACGGAATTTATTCTTTTTGCAGCGGAGGGGATCAAAATGCTCGTGGTCATCAAGGTTATGTAGGCGATGACGGTCAGCATCGTTTGAATATTCTCGAAGTGCAACGTCTTATTCGTTTTATGCCAAAGGTTGTTATTGCTGTAGTTCCAGGATGGGCTGTAGGTGGTGGGCACAGTTTGCACGTAGTATGCGACTTGACATTAGCAAGTAAAGAACATGCTATTTTTAAACAAACGGATGCTGACGTGACTAGTTTTGACGGCGGATATGGTTCAGCTTATTTGGCAAAAATGGTAGGGCAAAAAAAAGCACGCGAAATTTTCTTTCTAGGCAGAAATTATTCTGCTCAAGATGCTATGGATATGGGAATGGTCAATGCTGTAATTCCTCACGCCGAGTTAGAAGATACTGCCTTTGAATGGGCTCAGGAAATATTACAAAAATCGCCAACTTCTATCAAAATGCTAAAATTCGCTATGAATTTGACTGATGATGGAATGGTAGGACAACAAGTTTTTGCAGGTGAAGCCACCCGATTAGCTTATATGACCGAAGAAGCCAAAGAAGGAAGGAATGCATTCCTCGAAAAACGAAAACCTAATTTTGAAAAAAAATGGCTGCCCTAAAGGAAGTTTGCAGTATTCAGTTTACAGTGTTCAGCTTGAGCAATAACACTAATAAAAACTTTGAGATTTGTGGTAAATAATAAAAGCAATACTAATAGAAACTTCGTGCCTTAGTGTCTTTGTGGCAAAATAGCGCCTTAGTGGAAAATAATAAACTTAAAATGAAACATTGGATTCAAGCCGCAAGATTAAGAACCTTGCCATTATCAGTTTCCGGAATAATAGTGGGAAGTATGTATGCTTTGGCCTATCCAACGGATAACGTTTTAACTCCAACAGAAGTTTTCAACTGGAGAATATTTGGATATGCAATTTTAACCACGCTTGGTTTGCAAATCCTATCCAATTTTGCCAATGATTATGGAGATGGAATGAAAGGAACTGATAATGCCGACAGAGTCGGACCAAAACGCGCTATTCAAAGCGGTGTTATTTCTCCTGAAGCTATGAAACGCGCCATAATTATCACGTCCGTACTAACACTAATTTCAGCCATATTATTAATTTATTTTGCTTTTAAGGATACAAATTTGGGCTATTCCTTATTCTATTTGGTATTGGGGATCTTGGCAATTGCATCGGCAATTCGGTATACTGTGGGCAATACTGCTTATGGATATCGTGGTTATGGCGATGTATTTGTTTTTGTGTTTTTCGGTTTAGTAAGTACCTTAGGAGTTAATTTTTTATACTCAAAACAATTAAATTTTGACCTTTTTTTACCGGCAACCGCAATCGGATTATTGAGTGTTGGAGTCTTGAATCTGAATAATATGCGGGATGAAGCCTCGGACAGAAAGTCGAATAAAAACACTATTGTTGTAAAAATTGGTGCAGCAAAAGCTAAAAAATACCACTATTTTTTAATCATTTCAGCCATGGTTTTGGTTTTAATTTTTGCTGTTGTAAATGGTTTTCATTGGGATCAATACTTGTTTTTACTAGCTTATATCCCTTTAATAAAACATTTAATTACGGTTTATAAAAACCAGGAGCCAAGAGCTTTAGATCCTGAATTAAAAAAATTAGCACTTAGTACTTTTGCACTTTCAATTTTATTGGCATTGTGTATGATTTTCTTTCTTTCGGATTTGTTAGTCAATAATTATTAATAAAAAAGATAAAAGACAAATAGAGTATAGAAAATAGATTTTTGTGTCTTTATTATTCTTTTTCTTTTATCTTTCGTCAATGTTCTATTATCATTATTCTCTGATCAATAATTTAAACAATTATGAAAATAATATTCTATGGTCATGCCTCATTAGGAATAGAAGTTGGTGGGAAACATATTTTGGTTGATCCATACATTTCAGCCAATCCAAATGCATCCCATATTAATATCAATGAATTAAAAGCGGATTATATTCTTTTGACACACGCTCACAGCGATCATATTCTTGATGTCGAATATATTGCCGCAAGAACAAATGCGGTTGTCGTTTCTAATTATGAAGTGGCATCCCATTTTGGAGAGAAAGGATTGAAATATCATCCAATGAATCACGGCGGAAGCTGGAAATTTGACTTCGGAAAGGTGAAATATGTAAATGCAGTTCATTCCAGTTCTTTTCCAGACGGAAGTTATGGTGGGAATCCTGGAGGTTTTGTAATCGAAAGCGAACACAAAAACATCTATATTGCTGGTGATACCGCACTCACGATGGATATGAAGCTCATTCCGATGAGAACAAAATTGGATTTGGCGATTCTCCCAATAGGGAACAATTTTACGATGGACATTGATGATGCCATAATTGCTTCAGATTTTGTCGAATGCGATAAAATACTGGGAGTTCACTACGATACTTTTGGTTATATCGAGATTGATCACGAAGAATCTATTCGTAAATTTTTTGATAAAGGGAAAGATTTAATGCTATTGGAAATTGGCGAAAGCATTGAATTGTAATCTCATTAACAATATTTAGAAGCTATTTCCTGCTGTACGCTATATCTTTTTCTTTTTAAAGAAAAAAGAAAAAGGATGCCGCTTCCATCAGGGCTAGGGAAATCAATACATAATAAAATGAATATTAAAAAATTATTTTTTGTGCTATTAATTAGCATTTCGTTCGAATCTGTATTTGCACAACAAGACGGTTATTGGGATAAAGAAAGAGCTACTACAAAAGAAATCATCGTTTCGGCAAGAGATAGAATTGTAATAAAAACCGAAGATTTACCTGTCGGTACCACCGAAGTGGTTTATAGAATCACGCTTCTTGATGAAAACCAACAAATGGCAAATAGTTTGGTTTCAGTATTGAAATCCATACCAGACCCAACGGGAATAAGTCAAGGTTCTGCGGGAGCCGTTTTTCTTCTTTCCAAAATTTCAGGGGAAGACAAATGTAAATATGCCATTTTCACCAATGATGCTCTGGCTTCAGAATACAAAAAAAGTGGAGAAACTGCAAAAGCTTGTTATTATCAAAACGTTCCTGTTAGCAAGGATGCCAAGGGTCTTTCAATCGATAGGTCTTTATGTATACTGCCTAATTCTAATGCAATGTGGTTTGGTTTCGAAAGCAAGAATTGGATAATGAAACAAAAAATTATTCTGGAAGTTGTCCCTTGGGTAAATAAAAGACTTAGCAGGGGTTGGACTTTAGAAAACAGAAAAGTAATTATTAATCAATGTAAAGCATCTGAAACAGCTAAATCACTTCGTGACTCAGATGACTTTTGTGTTTGCGTGCTTGAAAAGATGCAAAAAGATTACAAATTTCAGGAATTTCAGAAACTCCTTTCCATTGAAAAATCAAAAGCGTATAAAGATTTTGGAAATGCTTGTTTAAAAGAATCGGGCGCTTCTAATACATTCTATTCTGATTTACGAAGTGAAGCAACGGCATTAGCAAAACAAGGGAAATACGGCAATGCAATTGATAATTTTTTAACCATTGTGGTTAACGGTCAGGCTAACATTACGGATTATAATACGCTTGGGTATTCCTATATTTTGACCAAGCAATATAGCAAAGCAATTAAATTTCTCCTAGAAGGCGAACGTCTTGATGGTTCTGAGTTGTTGATACAATTGAATCTGGCGCACGCTTATATGTTTAATAAAGATTTTAAATCGGCTAAATCCATTTATAAAAAATACCAATTCCAGAATGTGACCAATACTTTGAGTTGGACTCAAAAAGTAAAACTGGATTTTGAAACCTTTGAAAAAGCAGGATTGCCAAGTGGTGATTTTGACCGGGTTTTGAGATTGTTTGAAAATTAAATAAATCAAAAAGCTTAAAATCTATATTGAAAGCAACTTACCACAAATACATTCTTAATTTTAAACGTCCTTCAGGAACGTCTCGAGGTGTTATGACCGAGAAAGAAACCTGGTTTATTATTCTCGAAAAGAATGGTAAAAAGGGAATAGGTGAGTGCGGAATTCTTCGCGGTTTGAGTATTGACGATAGACCTGATTATGAAGAAAAATTACAGTGGACTTGTGCTAATATTCACCTTGGTGAAAACCAACTTTGGGAAGCTTTAAAAGCCTTTCCTTCGATACAATTTGGAGTTGAAATGGCGTTCCGATCTTTGGCAAGTGAAAACCCTTTTTTACTCTTTCCTTCGGAGTTTACTATTGGTAAAAAAAGTATCCCCATAAACGGTTTGGTTTGGATGGGCGAGGAGTCGTTTATGAAGCAACAAATCGAGGAAAAACTAGCAGATGGTTTCCGTTGTATCAAACTCAAAATAGGAGCCATTGATTTCGATAAAGAACTGCAATTATTGGGCTATATTAGACAACATTTTACACCAGAACAAGTTGAAATTAGAGTTGATGCAAATGGTGCTTTTGACAAAACTTTAGCTTTAGATAAGTTAAATCAATTAGCTGGTTTTGAATTGCATAGTATTGAACAGCCTATTCAAAAAAACAATACTGACAGTATGTCAGAGCTATGCAAAATTACTCCAATTCCCATTGCCTTGGATGAAGAACTAATTGGCGTGTTTTCATTGGAAGAAAAAGAAGCTTTATTGCAAAAAATCAAGCCTCAATATATCATTTTAAAGCCCAGTTTTATAGGCGGTTTCCGAGGAACAAAAGAGTGGATTTTATTAGCCGAAAAGTATCATATTGGTTGGTGGATTACCTCTGCTTTGGAGTCAAATATTGGATTAAATGCCATTTCGCAATGGACGTTTTTACAACATAATTTGATGCCCCAAGGACTTGGAACAGGAGCATTATATACTAATAATTTTGATTGTCCTTTGGTAGTTTCTGAAGGGCAATTATGGTATAAAAAGGAGAATGATTGGAAGTTTACCTTTCAAGACTTTTTATAATTTTAAAACTCAAATTATTGATATATTAAAATATGATAAAGTCATTCATTCATCTCCAAAAAAGATTTTCAATAATTTGTATTCAATTACTAATTATAATCTTTTTTGTGCAATGTAAAACTAATCATCAATCTTATAAACACCATTTAGTAATTCGCCAAGATAAAATTAATCTAAATCAATGAAATTCACAAAACCTCCCTATTTAAAACAAGGAGATACAATTATGATTGTTGCTCCAGCCGGATTTGTGCCTGATTCTACTGAGATAGAACCAGGTATTGCTTTAGCCAAAAGTTGGGGACTGGAAGTAATCGTGGGGAAAAATGCCTTTAAAAAACACAACCATTTTGCTGGAACTGATGAAGAACGTCAAAGCGATTTGCAATTAGCCTTCAATAATACAAATATTAAAGCCATTTGGTGTTCCAGAGGTGGGTATGGAACCGTTCGTATTATTGACCAAATTGATTTTACGGCTTTCGAAAAGAATCCGAAATGGGTTGTTGGTTTTTCTGATATTACCACTTTGCACACCACTATTCACAATCTCGGTTTTGCTACCATTCATGCCACTATGCCAGGCGGAATGAAGACTGCGACAGATGAAACCAAACAAACGCTGTATAAAGCATTATTTGGCTATAGTTATGGCTTTGAAATACCTTCAAATCCACTCAACAAAAAAGGAAGCTCTAAAGGAATTTTAATTGGCGGGAATTTATCAATTATCAATTCGATGATTGGAAGCAATTCTGAAGTCAATACTTATGGTAAAATCTTATTTATTGAAGATGTGGGTGAAGATTTGTACCGAGTGGATCGAATGATGTACACTTTAAAAAGAAGTGATGCGCTAAAAAATCTAAAAGGATTGATTGTAGGTGATTTTAGTTACGATATAGAAAAAGACACTTTATTTGGAGGAACTCACCGGGAAATTATCCTCAATGCTGTAAAAGAATACCATTATCCTGTACTATTTGATTTTCCAGCTGGCCACGTTAGAGATAATCGAGCTTTAACTTTTGGAAAAGAAATTGAAATTAATGTTAATGAAACGACTTCAAGAATTAGTTACTGATTCTGTGTTATTTCCAATAAATTCATTCAAAACTCTTATTCTCCTTAATTTACTCCGTCTGTTCGTGCCGCAAACTAGCGGGGCTCGAGTCTCCATCGCCTAACAGAATTAACAATGTCTTTAATCCTTTAGTTCTTTCCGTGATTAATTTTGCAGTACTAACAAACGGAATAAATATAGTCATTGCGGCTGTTCCCCAATTCATACCGCCAATAATTACTGCCAAGATATAGTAATAAAGAAATCAGTAGTGTGTATTGAATAATTTCAAGAACAGAAAACTTCTTGTTCATTGAAATTGGAACTTGTGCTTCAGGAATTTGTGTCACGATATTCAGAATTTTTAACTTTATACTTTCTGTAATAAACGTTAATTCTTTTTTAATACATAAAACTATTTAATCAAAAGAATTCCTCGAAGCTCTGCTTCGGGGTTCGATGGTAAGTAAAATTATTATCTTTGTTTTATGAGCGAACACATTCATAAGAGACAT
>NZ_JAYWCK010000040.1:0-28446 GCF_043780635.1 Flavobacterium sp. | reverse complement strand
GATTTCCAAACCCAAGATACAGAATTGAAACGCGACAAAAAAGCCTACGATGATTTAGTACAACGTACTGGAATATCTCGAGAGGCTTTGATTTCAGAGCAAGAATTAAAAATAAAAATGGGTGGTGTTATTTCAAAAATAGAACGCTCGCTTGCAGAATCTCACGAATACGACTTTTAACCAATAACATAACCCCAACTAATTATGACAACCGAACAAAAACAATTACTATCAAAAGAGGTCAAATATTTGTCTTCTTTAACGTCTCAAAATAAAGTAGCCACTAAAGCAGGTATCTCATCGGCAACTATAAGCCAAATGATAAACGGAAATTGGGCTTTGATTAAAGATGAGATGTGGCAAAAGGTAATGGTAAAACTCAAAATTGAGTTGAACTGGAATACGGCTCAAACTTCAAATTTAGAGTATATCCACAAACATTTGGCAATGGCTAAAAAGCAATCATTAAGTTTTGGAATTGCTGACAAAGCCGGGGCTGGTAAAAGTGAAACCTATAAACTTTTTGCAAAAACAAATCCAAACGTCATCTACATAGAATGTATGACTTTTTGGAAACAAAAAAGTTTTGCTAAAGCATTGGTAACCGCTTGTGGACTGGATGATTTTGGAACTACCGAGGATCTTATCGAAAAGTTTATAGACCACGTTAGCGGACTAAAAGAACCAATAGTAATCCTGGATCAGTTGGATAAGCTAAAAGATACATCGGTTGATCTGTTTATTGATTTCTTTAACAACTTGAGTAATTGTGGCTTTGTGCTGTCGGGTACTCCAGCACTTGAAAAAAGATTCCGTCGAGGTGTTAATAATGACAAAACGGGTTATCACGAATGTTGGTCCAGGTTAGGCAGAAAATGGCTCAAACTTAATTCAGCAACAATCGATGATGTAACCAAGATTTGTCAGGCTAATGGTATTGATGACATAGAAGATATAGAAACTATTTTCGACAATTGTGATGATGATATGCGCCGTGTAAAACGAGATGTTCAAAAGCATTTTATGAATAAAAAAGCCGCTTAATAATGGCAGTAAAAAAAGCGTACAGCTATAGCGACATTGATAAAATAAAGTTTATTGAAATTAAAATTAACGGCGAATGGAAATCACATCTTGGCGAACCCCAACTAGGTAATAGTCATTGGTTAATATACGGTGAATCAGGTCACGGAAAAACTAACTACGCACTTCAAGTCGCCAAACAATTGTGTACGAATCATAAAATTCATTACAACACAAAAGAAGAAGGCTTAAAAAAGTCGTTCAAACTATCGCTCAAGCGAAATAATATGAAAGGCGTGAATAATTTCAATTATCAGTCCGAAGACTTGGAAGAATTAACTAATAGACTAGAACGGAAGCGTCAGGCAAAAATAGTAATTATAGATTCTGTTCAATATTTTTTTAGAGGCAAAAGAAGTAAAGACTATTTCGAGTTTATCGAAAAATTTGAAAACACAACATTCATTTGGATAAGTGGAGCTGATGGTAAAATGCCAAAAGGCAAAGTAGCCGAAGATATTTATTACGACGCCGATATAGTCGTAAATGTGAAAGATTTTATAGCAACGGTTCTCAAGAATAGATTCGAAGCTTATGAGCCAAGAACAATATGGGAGCACGGAGCAAACGAGAGACAATTAAAACTATTACAAAAAGGATAAAATGACAACAAAACAACCCCACCAATACCTAGGACTTACTCAAGACGAGTACGACACCGATTGTATGATTCAGTATATGCGCTGGTGTCAGAATATGGCGAAAGCCCACAACGTGCCGTTGCAATCATTGCTGGCTAACAGGGGAATGTCGAATTACTACACGGCGCAGTTTCTTGAATTAGAGCATAGTTTTAAAATCATAGCCGCTAGATTAGATGGCTTAGTCGATACTGAAATTATGAATCGAAACTATGAAATGATAATGGTCGAATTGTATTGCAATTATCCATCGGCATTAATCGAAGCCGCCAAAAGATTAAAAATAGAAAATCCAACCTTTAACCAAAATTAATATGCCACAAACACTACAACCAAACACATCCGAAACCTTTGCAATCAAAAAAGAAATCGAAAGCCAACTTTTAAACCTTGACATCAAGATAAAAAAAGAGGTGCTAATTTCCGATGTTGTAGGTCTGCTTTCCGAAAAACGCCAATTGCAAGAACTCTTAAACCAGTATAACAATGAGAATTGAAAAAATACAGAACCGCCTCCAGTTCCTTCACTTGTGTTTGCATTTTTCAAGCCAAAAACAGGAAAAGCTAACCATCCTCGATAGGATGTTGATTAACCAGGAAAGAGGACAATTACTCAAGGAAATTGACTATCCAAAAACAGAACCAAGACCAGTCCCGGAAACGGTAGAAATCAAACTTAAAGAAATCCAACTATTGATTGACAAATACGATTGGAAACCTTTAAATATAAATCAACTCAATGGAGGATATTAAAAAAAAACGCAGTTCAAATGACAATCGAAGGTATAAACTCCACCAAAAAATAAAACAATTGTTTGAGTTTTATTCACGTAAAAAGTTAATCATCATTACATTTGATTATGACTTAAAAGACAAATTTGTAATAGAGCTTCGAGATAGATTTAAATATCAAATACAATATTCAATCATATCTCCAAATGAAATTAACGTAAACGAATATCAAATAATAAGCAATTAACACCCATAATTATGAACACAGAAACATTAGAAAAACCAACAATCGATTTGAGTCAAGCGACTCCAGAACAATTGAAAGCTCAACTTGCAAAAATTGAAGCCAAAAAAAGACCAAGACCGTGACAGCTACAAAGCCTTAGTTGCCGAAACCGTACCAAAAGCAATATTCAAACTTTGCCGTGCTTCGGAAATTATTAGCGATGCCAAAACCGAAACATTCAAATTCTTTGAAGATATTTTGGACTTAAAAAATCAAGTTTATGGCTTGAAAGAAAAGCAAATGTCGCACACATTCTCAACCGATAAAGAGGAAATCACTATTGGATATCGCATCAATGACGGTTGGGATGACACCGTGACCGCAGGAATCGAAAAGGTACAAACTTTTATTTCCTCACTTTCTACCACTCCCGAAACGGCTGCGCTTGTAAAAGTAGTGTTTTCACTCTTGAAAAAAGACGCCAAAGGCAATCTGAAAGGTTCACGAGTTCTCGAGCTCCAACAACTAACCAAAGACTTCAACAACGAAGAGTTTACCGATGGTGTACAAATCATTGCAGCAGCTTACAAACCAGTTCGCTCTTCGTGGTTCATAGATGCCAGTTTAATCAACGATGACGGCACAAAAACAAGTATTCCTTTGTCGATGTCTTCGGTAGATTTTTTGAGCGGTTATAAGTTCGAATTTTTCTCTGAAGTAATTCCCGAAGCCGATGCAACCGAGTGATCACAGCGCAATAATCCTATTAGTGATACTGCTAATAGGCACGAACCTAAAAGCCATTTACAATTATCTGGAATGGCTTCGATTTAAAATCCACATCATTATAAAACGAATAGAATATGAAATTAAAATTAATAATACTAGAAAAAACACGTGAAACAGGAAAGTTTGTCAGCATTAATAAGGCTGGTGTTTTTAACTTTTCGAAAGATTTTATTGAAGAAAATGGAATAAAAGAAAGTATGCGACTTGACTTTCTTCAGGATGAAGAAAGTAAAAAAGACTGGTACTTTCAACTTTTACCTACTGGACAATCAGCATTTAGAAGCAGTAATAAAGGAGTTGCAAAAGGCTTAATGATAAACTGCTCTTTTATTGCAAAAAAAATAAAAGAATCTCTTGGGTATGATGTAGATAAAACACTTACAGCTCCAATAGGTCTAGGTGAAATGGTTGACGGAGTAATGACCTATTCAATCATTACTGCCGCTATAAAAAAACAATAGTTAGTTAATTCGGTTTCCCGATTAGTTCAACAGGTAGAAAATTCGCAGTGAGCGCGAATAGATGAGAGTTCGAATCCCTCATCGGGAGCAAATTTAAAACAACAACAAAATGAAAAAAAGAGTAAGATTATTTGAATTTTCGGAATTAATACAAGCAACCCTTTTAAAAATTGTAAATGACAAGCATAACGACAGCATAAAAGTTACTGTTTACGGCTATACAAAAGGCTTAGATCATGTCGAGTTTAGTTATGATATTGAATTTTCAAATGACTTAGATAGAGACTTAACCTTTGATGAAATTACCTCTGAACTAATGTTTGAGGATATCAAAAAAATAATTGCCAGTTCAGAAATTCCAATTTTAGTTTAAAAACAACAGCAAAATGAAAAAAATCACACATTACATAGTCAACATTGGTCATTCTACACAAACCAAAAACAAGCTTCAATTGGAGTTTTTGAACTACTTAAACACGCTGTCAGGCGTTCTAGTTGAAGAAAAACAAAAGAATGATCTGATTTGTAAAATCATTGAAAAATCAGTTGAGTTAAGCCAAAAGTATTCCCGATGCACACCTATTTCAGTACACTTTGATGAGTGCTACGATAAAACAGGATTAAAGATATGTGGCTTCTATTATATGTCTGTAAAATTATTGTATGGGTATTATGAAAGCAACTAAAATCCAACCAAAAACAACCGGAGGAATCACTCCTTTTCAAATCAAGGAAATAATGCGCAATTGCAATTATAACGAGGACATAAAAGAGGAATGGGTACAATGGGTAACCGGTGATGTGAACCGTAAGAGCTTGAGGTCTATAACTCACGATGAGGCAATCAGAATAATGCACCAGCAAACCGGAACTTCCCCTCTTTCGGAGGGGTGCCTGAAAGGCGGGGTGGCAGACAACTGGGCACGGTTTGATAAAACAAAGCCACGACACAAAGTAATCCTATCGCTGTGCCGACAGGCGCAATGGACGATTGCAAACGACAAACACGGCGAAGTGGCAGACCTGGGACGCTTGAGTAATTTCCTAAAAAGTGACAAATCGCCAGTTCGTAAACCACTTATGGAAATGACCTCGATTGAGGTAGAGAAAATTATTCAGGCATTGAACGGAATTGTAAAATCAATTTATAGATAATTATGTTAGAAAATATAGTAATAGTGGCAGTAGCCATAGTAGTATTAGCAATAGTATTTTGTTGGGGATATATGGCAGGTGCTTTTTTTGAGTGTCCTAAAATTGCCAAACAAGATGAATTATTTTGTTACAACTGTGAGATTGACACGCCAGTCAAAGAAAACAACGGAAGTTATTACTGCTCAAATTGTGGTCTTTACCATGGGAGCAAAATATAGCATCACCGAAGTATGTCCTCACGACATCGCCGTGATCAGAACCTTAACCGCTGAATGCGGATGTGAAACCACCGCTGAATTTTGCGCCGAATATGGGGAACAATTAACTAAACCTAAAATTGAATGTTAAGATGAAAATAGCCTTAAAACTTTCGCTTATGCAACTTGGAGCTTTGGTGTATTCATTCAATGCTATTGCAAAAATACCAGTTACGGATCGCAATAAAAAAGTGGCGCGATCTATCTTGGACAAAGTAGTTATTAAAATCAAAAAGAAACACGTCGAGGAGGATTATAAGGCAACACTGTTCACACAAAAAAAGAAAATAACCTTCTCACTCGAATTCTACGAGGCACATTATTTAGAGTATTTCGTGACCATTGTCGATAAATATCCAATGAACGATTATGACAGGAACGTACTTCGGTTTATAAGAGGAGAACTCAACCAAAAACTAGCATAATTATGAAAAAGAAAATTTACATAGCGGGTAAAGTAACAGGAGAGCCCACAGAATCCTGTCGTGCAAAGTTTGCGGCAACACAGCAACACCTCGAAGCCTTTCCTTATGATTTTAAGGTGGTAAACCCTATGGTGCTTATTACGGATGTTACAACACCTTGGCACGAAGCTATGGATATTTGTCTTACCGAACTTAAAAAATGCGACGCTATTTATATAATGCCGTGCTCTATTGATAGCCCAGGAGCGCAACTAGAACTGCAATATGCTATTGACTATAAACTTGATATTTATTACGAACTAGAATAATGGAGCAACTAACAACCTACACTGTCAAGAGCAAAAATGAGGGATTGATATTCCTGTTTAAATACGATTTAAACGGCCATTTAAAAGCCTTTGAAATCATAGAAGGCGAACTCAACGGAAAGCAAATGAAATGGCTTTTTGCAGGCGCAAACTTCCCCGCCGATGAAAGTATAATGCGGTCGGTTTGGCAAAAGGAAAAGGCATATACTGCCAATTTTGAAATCATAAAAGCCACTCCCGTACTTGACTTTGAAAACCTCTGGAATATCTACAACAACAAAGTCAAAAAGTTCGAAGCCGAAAAGAGTTACAACAAACTCAAAGAACCCGATAAAATAAGGTGTTTCCTTGCCGTAAAAGGCTATGATAAATACCTAGCCAAAACAGGAGTTGCAAAGGCACATCTTTCCACATTTATAAATCAACGCTACTTCGAGGATGAGTGGTCTAAAGCTTAAACGAATACAACGATGAATATTAATTAAACAACAAATAAAAATGAATGACACATTAACCGTCCCAAAGGACAAAGTATTAGAGGCTTATTCTAAAGCCAAATCACCAAGAAAAGTGATGTTAGAAAACCTTTTCGGCATCAAAACCTTTCAGCCTGAAATCAAAGAAAGAATCAAATCTTTTGATGATGTTTTGCGAGAAAACGGAATTAAACGAGTGGTTTTCGACAACAATTGTCAAGACTTAACCACCGATGAAGTGGCTTATAAAATGATCAAAGAAATTGTCAAAGCATTCAACGAAGGTTGGACACCTGACTGGTCAAATAGTAGTGAATACAAGTACTATCCTTGGTTCAAAATGGGTTCTCCTTCGGGTGGCGGTTTTTCGTACTACGACTGCGCTTATTGGAACGCGGTTTCGGGTGTCGGCTCGCGCCTTTGCTTCAAAAATTCAGATTTAGCGAAACACGCTGCTAATCTATTCCTTGACATTTACAAAGATTTACAAACCGCTTAAAAACCATATTATGTACACAGAAATTAAAACATTTGAAGACGCTTGCAAGGCTATTAATGTAGAGCCTACTATTATTCCAGATTTTTCATTGTTTCCTGAAGCAGACCAACGGGCAATGATAGCACACGCCAAATTAATAATTATTGCCAAAGCCATAAACGGTGACTGGGTGCCAGACTGGACAAATGGCGAGTGGGATAAATACTATCCTTGGTTCAAAATGGGTTCTCCTTCGGGTGGCGGTTTTTCGTACGGCGGCTGCGGTGATTGGGGCGCGGGTTCGAGTGTCGGCTCGCGCCTTTGCTTTGAATCAAGCGAAAAGGCAGAATATGTAGGAAATCAATTTGAAGACCTGTACAAAGCCTATTTTGTAAAAGCATAAATAATTAGGGTTGTGTGGTGTCGTTGCTGTAGTTCTCCTTCAGGTGGCAGTTTTTCGTACAACGACTACGATAATTGGAACACGAATTCGAATGTCAGCTCGCACCTGAGCTTAAAATATTAAACACCACAGACCTTGCCAACACGGCAAAAAAACACAATTTTAATAGGTTTGTTAGTAGAGCAATCGAAAGCGAGCCAATCAAAGCAAAGAAATGAAACGACTTAATAATATTTACAGTCAAATTACATCCATTGATAATCTAAGGATTGCTGAGGCTAAAGCTCGAAAAGGCAAAGCCAATCAATACGGTGTTAAAGTTTTTGACAAAGAACCCGAAAGCAATATTTTCAAACTTCACGAAATGCTTTTAAACAAAGGGTACAAAACCTCCGAATACACAACCTTCACAGTTTTTGAACCAAAAGAAAGGCTTGTTTTTCGTCTTCCTTACTTTCCTGATAGAATCACCCATCACGCTGTAATGAATGTTTTAGAGCCAATTTTTGTAAAGGTTTTTACAAATGACAGTTATGCCTGCATAAAAGGAAAAGGCATACACGCAGCGGCCAATAATATCAAAACTGCATTGCAGGACCAGGATAACACAAAATACTGTTTGAAGTTGGACATCGTAAAGTTTTACCCTAATGTAGATCACGATATACTAAAAGCGTTACTTCGCAGGAAGTTCAAGGACAATGACCTACTTTGGTTACTTGATGAAATCATTGACAGTGCCGACGGTTTGCCAATCGGCAATTATTTAAGCCAGTATTTCGCCAACTTTTATCTCACTTATTTTGACCATTGGATCAAGGAGCAAAAGGAAATAAAATATTACTTCAGATACGCCGATGACATTGTAATTCTATCCAACAACAAACCCCATTTACACGAGATTTTAACAGCCATTAAACAGTATTTAAACGATAATTTAAAACTGGAAGTTAAAGGAAATTATCAAGTATTCCCGGTTGAAGCTCGTGGGATTGATTTCGTAGGGTACAAGTTCTACCACACGCACACATTGCTCCGAAAATCGATTAAAAAACGATTTGCCAAAGCAGTATCTAAAACCAAAAACAAAGCCACAATAGCCGCATATAATGGCTGGGCAAAACACGCAAACACAAAACACTTATTAAAAAAATTACTGCCCAATGAAAAATTTTAAAGACTTCGGAATAAAGGCAAAATCCGAAACTTTTGTCGGAGATAAAAAAAAGATGTCAAAATTACTAAACACAGAAATAATTGTATTAAAACACAAAATAGTTCCTTCTAAATATGAGGGTTCGAGATTGGATTTACAGATAAAGTTTAATGATGTTTTAATGGTTACCTGGTCAAGTTCAGAATATCTAATTCAAATGATTAAAGATATTCCAGATGATGGCTTTCCTTTTAAAACAGTAATTAAAGAAATTAACGAACATTACGAGTTCACTTAAAATAGATTTACGATAATAATTTTATACATTTGAATTATGAAAACATTAAGATATGATATGCGTTCAGCATACGAAAGCGGGGCAACCGATCACCCAATGAAAGTGATGCGAGAGCTAGGTTACAAGATTATAGATTATGAAGGAATTCCTATCGGCGACTGCGCTATTATTGAAGTTGAGAAACTAATAGAACCTTTAGAAAAATATTTAACTGAAATAAAAGAATAATGAAAATAGTGAAAGTAAAACTTAATCTAAACCTTGAAATAGAAATTTCGAGTGAGAATTTTGAGCAGATGTTAGGTAAAATAAATATGACTGATATAGATAATCAGTATTTTATTGATTATTTCGCTATAGACAAATGCGATTTATTTATGAAGGATTTGAATAAACGTGTTATTAATCCCTTTATATCAGAAGTAATAATTAATATTCAAGGATGATGAAAAAACTACTATTACTCATCGTATTGCTAATAAATTTATTAGTATCTGCCCAAAGCTCCACCGATATTATTATGGCAGGAGTTAAACAAAGGGATGCTCAACGAGCAGCATTACAAAAAGAGAAAACCTCTAAAGATTCTATTGCAAAACATGCAAATGCGAATTATGATTATCTGAAATCTTTGAATAAAATCGCCACAGACAAAGAAGCTCTAAAAATAGCGGAAGATATTGCAGGATTGCAAACTAAAAAAGTGCGGTTGTTAAGGTCAAAAGACCTTCCAGACATAAGTTTATACATCGTTCGATTTGTACCAGAAGAAATGACTACTGAGCAATACGACGCTTTAGATAACGAAACTAAAGACAAGTTTTTAACCGTTCGGTTTTCCTATTGGAATGAGGGAGAAAATAAGGATTTAGAAATAAAAGGCATTAAAACATATAGATTGAGTCAAGTTTCGGGCTCATATCTTCAAATGTTTCCTGTATGGAAAACTTATTGTAAGTATGATGCAGACTTGGTAAAAACTCAAGAAAATTCAACAAATACCTTTGCAGATATTCCTGAAAATTTACATTATTTGTTTCGTAAAGACCGTGATATTTGGGTATTGATGAATAGATAATAAAAAGTTAGGTTGTACAATAGATAAAAACTATTTACATTTGCCTATATGTCAGTATCTATCAATCGTAGTCTTGGAATTCAAAGGAATAAGCTGTTACGTTACAGGCTTATCAAAGAACTATACCAAAAACACAAGACCGAAGATATTCCCACAACCGTGGTTTGGCGAAAATACATTTGTCCGGTTTACCCAATATCACGTACAACGCTTTACGAAGTGCTTTGTACTCCAGTAACTTCGGAGCTAAAAAAAATTGAGGATTTAATCTCTATTCAAACAAGGTTATTTTAAACGTTGGTTATTCCAATAGTATAAGTCACTTCATACTCTTGAATTCCATCGTCTCGCTTCATTTTTCGCATAGCAGTTCGCATTAAAGCACCGGCAGAACCTCCAACAACTACACCGTGTAATTTTGTATGTACACTCTCCACAATATCCCAAATACTCCACGCCTGGTTCTTTTGTGTTAATGGAGCTCTGGCACTGGTATTCGTCAATTTCAAGTTTGCAATACTGATCACAATTGTACCAGTGGCCATTTGGCGGTTTTGTGGCGTTGCTGTTCTGTCTTTACCAATGTCGCTATATTGCAAACTTCCAATATCTATTAAAGCCAAAGGAAATTGAGTTGGCGGGTTTGGACTATAATCATCCAGTTGCCCCCAATCCTCGTCTATATATTTCAAGGCTGGAATAGTACTTAAAGTGTCTTGAATGTTTTTTAAAACCGCTTTCATCTTTTGAGTTTATTAAAAATTTCTTTTTCTAGTTCCTTCATATTCAAATTTACAACGTGCTCGATACGTTGCCTTACTTGTGGGTGGTCGCCTATGAATTGGCGTTGCTTAATTTTCATTTTTGCACCTACTTTTTGTAGTGCTAAAGCTTTCCAAGTTGCTGCCTCCGCAGTTAGTTTTTTATTTCTTTCGCCTTTTCCTGACTTTGTTATTCCGCCACTTGCTTTGTAGAACATTGCCCAAAAGAAACGTTTCATTTTTTCGGTTACAATGATTTCTCCACCCTCATTCATTAGATTGGCGTGTGGCAGCGAACTACTCCAACTAATGTCATTGTTGGTTTGTTTGGAACGAATGGAGCGTCTTGTTTTGCCGGAACGCTGCATTAAACTGCCTTTTCTGTTGGGAATTTTGGTATTTTCCCAAGGTTTGTCAAAGAAAGCTTTGCGCTCAAAATTTTTATCAAACTCATCGGTTAGTTCAACACGCAGGTCTGCTAAAATGTTTTTTACAAAGTCTTGCATTACTTTTTCATTTGTTTTTTTACCCCACTTGCTCCCGCTACTTTGGTATATGGATGCGCTGGAGGAAAAACTACTTTTTGCGCACCAGGATTAAATCGGAATATTTCTAAACGGTTCTTGCCGTCCTCGCCTATTTGTGTAGTGGCTTTTTCGCCTGCGGCAATTGCCTTTTCGCTGTCGCTCGTTGGGAATTTATCTTTCAAAACTTCAACCGCTGTGCAACGACAATTCCATCCGTTTGGTGGTGTGTAGGAATTCCAAAAAGGGTCTGACTTGGGTAAAGTAGTTCCGTTTAAGGCTACGTGTTCCTCACGTACTCGATTGTCTCCTGCAGTTCTATATTGCAACTCATAGCGGTCGCTATCGCTAAACCCTTCCCATTGTGCTGCCATTTGTGACGAACCAACAGCAAACTCATATTCAGCTTCAAGATAGTTTTTGTTGTAAGCAATATTCAGTTTATCGTATTCGTGAGATAATTGGCTAAACGGTTTCAAAATTCCTTTATCATCCAACAATAGTTTTGAAGCTTCAAAAAGTTGGGCGTGTGTTTTCAATACACCAAACAAGCGCGCATTATCTTGTAGTGCTGTTCGCATTGTTTCCGGCATATCGTTGTCGGTAATAGCAAAATTGAAAGCTTCAAAGGTTTGGTTCATTAAATCCTTGTAGGCTTTCTCAGTTTGCAGGTCTTTTGGGTTGTAACTTCCTTTTTCGTGCAATCGTTTAAATGCTTTTTCACCGGTGTTTAAAAGCCCTTTAAATTTGTCTCCGAGGGCTAAGCTCAATTGCCCGGCTTTGGTGTTGCATTCGTCACAACCGCAATTGTACAAATTGGAAATTCGTAAATGCAATGCCCCAAAATATTCAGGGCTTAGACGAAAAAACCTTCGCCCAGATTAAGAGATAAATTAGCAGGTGCTGCCGTTGTTTTTGTTCCAATAACTTTAATACCAAATTTAGTTTCCACCCATTTAGGATCTATTTCCAAAAAGGCTGCAGCTTCTACAACCATTTTCCATAAAACTTCTAAATCTTCGGTTGCATCATATTTGTATTGCACACCTACAGGAAGTATGCCTAATGCAATCAAAGCAGGAATAACAGTATCGCGCCAACCTTGTTCTATCAATGATAAATCACTATCTACTAAATCGTCAAGGATGCCAATAGATGTTTTTTCCTTTCCGTTAGAACCGTTTTTTGTATCCTGACCAACCACGGTTCCTGAAATACCCATTGACATTTCATTGTTGCAATATTTCAGTAAGTTGGAATATACATCACCATTAGTATTGACCCCTTTTGCAAATTCGAAGCTTTCAGAATCATCAATGATAAAGTAAGCAGCAGAACCCATATCGGCCATCATTTGTTTGGCGCGACTTACCATTACTTTGTCTTGGGTGTTCGTTTTCATCACTCGTGGTGGAATGCCGTAAATCTCACACAGTTCACTCCAACAACTACCTCCAAAACGTTTGAATAATACCATTGGTACGCAACCGTCTAATAAACCTAGTGTTGTATTTTTTTCGCCAAATTCAATCAACCAGGAACCGTATTCTTTTTGCTCACGGTACTTGATTTTTTTATCATCGGTATAGTCATAATATAAATAACCTGTCCTTGGATCAACATTTTGTCTAGGAATACAGTCGAATGTTAATACGGGCTCATTGTTGACTAGTTTGTATGAGAACTCACCTAACGAATGGCGTCTAAATACAGTTTCTAAAATTGCTTTGTTGATTTGAAAAACAAAACCTTTGTCCTGAAGCAAAGTGGTTAAAACATCATTGGTTTTTCCATCTGCATTTTTAATGCTGAAAGGTCGGCTTAATGATTTTAGCATCCTGTTGTTTACTTGTGATTGCAGGTGCAAATCTTTTAGGATGTTATCAAATAGGTTTTGGATAGGAAAGAATTTAGGATTTTCTTCTACCATTGCTATATTTTGTGCATTGGTCCAGGTCTTAATATCTTGCCTAGTTTGGCTGATGGTTTTAGGAACAATATTCTGAATATAACTATTACCCGGTTTAGCACTGGTTGCTGCGAGGTTTACCGTTTCAGTGCTTTGACCGAAAGTATTTTTTAAAAAATCTGAAATTTTTCCCATCTTAATAATCGTGATTAAATTTTGCTCTTGAACCAAATTCAAAAGGCTGTTTTTCTCCTGCTGTAGTTTCGTCTCTCACCAATTGGGGCAAGGACGAAACGTTTATTGTCCCCGTGGCTACTTTGGTAAACCAACTCGTAGCACGATCATAGCGGTCTTTTGCTTTTTCGTATATGAAGTCAGCATTACAGAGTTCTGCGACATACCACTTTGCTAGTGTACAACAATGTTGTACTACCAGTGAATGACGGTCGTTTCCTGTTTTGGTAAAAATCGCTTCTACATCATACAGTAATCTACCATCTAGCCACTTTTTATTGTCGGTATTGGGAGTCAAATAGCTTTTGGCCTCTTCGATGGCAGCGTTGCAGGCTTGAGCTACTAAATCGTCGTTACCCTCTGTAATTTGGTCTAGTTGATAATCATAGATTACACTTCCTAAATCTGCTTTTTCTATAAACATATTAATGCTGTTTTATAATTTTATGAGATGTGTATACTTTGTCTTTTTTGTCTTGAAGGCCTTTGTGTTGCCAAACATAATGCTCAACATAAACTGGAAAGCCCAAACAATCAACACCTACTTGATAAGCTATTATTCTCATAATTTAATATTTACGATTGTTAATGTGTCCTACTACGTAATCTG
The DNA here is from genome assembly GCF_043780635.1 of Flavobacterium sp. Taxonomy (GTDB): domain Bacteria; phylum Bacteroidota; class Bacteroidia; order Flavobacteriales; family Flavobacteriaceae; genus Flavobacterium. The sequence goes on along the minus strand of NZ_JAYWCK010000040.1, from coordinate 14,442 downwards.
AATTTTCCTTACTGGCAATATTTTGAATAATCCAAACGCCACCTTCTAAGCCATCGGGTCCGTCCATCATTTTAGAATTGGGTGCAACGCCAAGGAATTCCTCTTCCATCGTTTTCATATAAGGATTGTCTTTTTCATCGATATTGAAATACAGACAGCCTTCTTTGTGTAAAGGCTCTAAAGTTCCTTCTATACGGGTGTATTTTTCTCCCTTTGACCTTTTGTCTAGTGACATAAATAGTGGGATTCTACGAAGTATTTTAGCCACCGCTTTAACCAATGGTTTTAAAACTTGCTCCCAAAAAGGATCTTGCAGCGAGTTGTTTTCTATCCAATTTTTAAAAGTGTCCACTTTTCTTTCCTTTACCCAATCGTGGGCGTGGTAGAGATTGTTTACAAAGGTTCGTTGTGTCATATTGTCAAGCCAAACCTTGTATAAATAAAAGTTTCCTTGTCTGTAACCAATAACTCCTGTAAATTTTCGAGAGCTGCTTTTATTGTCTTTATTACTGGTGGCTGGATCGGAATAAACAAGAATGTGTTCACAAGCTCGAAGCGGTGGGCATTTTGCCCAATGCACTTTTTTGAAAAGTTTACCAACACGAATCGGGTTATTAAAATACTCTTTTTGAATGGCACTGGTCGTCATAGTTCTAAAGGCTAAATCAATAAGCTCTTCAGTATTTCGTTGTGGCCAAGTGGAAACTCCGTTGTTGTCTCGAATATTGACAATATCGTGAATGTTGGCTTTTTTAGCCATTTCAGTAATGCAGCAATATTTAGCAATGACGTTACCACAAGCAATAATCAACAAAGGCACAGAAATGGAACGTGTCGGGATTAAAGCCGTTTCAATCCAAGAGTATTTCTTTTCTATCGTGTCTGGATTATTGCAATCAATATCCGTGTCAATATCATCAATCAAAATCAAGTCGGGACGTGCGGCATCGTTACGCGTTCCACGAGGTGATTGCTGCGCTCCAACGGCTCTAAATGAAATCCCTTTCTTGGTAGTAAAATCGCCCTCTTCCCAACCACTTAAAGCCTTTTGAATTCCATAATCATTTTTTAAACGATCGTTGACTTCTAGGATAGTTTTGTATGGTTTCAATAACCTTTCCGCATCATCATAGGTAGCTGAAACTAGTACAATAGTTTTCTTTTTACCTGTCATTGCAAGCAATAAGACATCCATCATCGTTCTACCTGACTTGGACAAATCCCTCGCCCAGGAACGCACCTCATACCATTCAGGATTCTCAAGAACTCGCTTGGTTGCCTTTTTGTGAAATGGCGCTGGTTCTGAAGTATAAAAATTAGGAAAATAGAACTTGTACCATTCCTCAGGACGCGCTTCTAAATAGGTAATTCTTTTTAGCTTTTCGGTGGCGTTTTCGTTCAAATCAACAGGGGTTGCCCTGTACTGATTGGTTACGAAATCATCCCATCCCAACAGCTGTTCCCTATCTTTTCTACTTAGTGCCATCTGTCATTTTTTGTTTAATGAAAGCATCACAATAGACGGTTAATTGATTAGCGAATTGCGGATCAATACTTCTGACAAATAGTATGATGTTTTTGGCGACTGATATGGTTTCCCCAATATTGGTCTCGGTTTCCAAACGCTTGATGGCGGTGGTGAGCTTCGAAATGATGTCTGTGTCCTTTGAATTGGGAAAGTTCCCAGCGATAATAGGATAATCCTCTGGATTATATTTTGGGTATTCTAGTTTTTCATCGCCAAAGCTATCTTTCAATTTTATAGGCTTTAGCATAAAATTTGGAATATCACGGACAATTGGACGTGTTTTTATCTCGTCATTGGCGGCTTGTAGCTGTCCGTATAATGCCGTAATTTGATTGTCCTTGGTAACCAATAAAGATATTTTTTCTTTATCCCAATTGCCTTTTTTTACCCAAGTGCTAACTGTCTTTTCAGTCAATTTTAAACGCTCGGAAATTTCCTTTTGGGTAAGTCCATCATTTATATAATACCGTTTTGCCAAGTCATTTTCAACCTGTTTTTTAACTCCCATATCAACTTATTTACTCCAAAGTTGAAGTATTAGCCAGCTTCAAAAAAATTTCTGTTTACTTGCTTTACAACTGTGTTAAGTCTTGGTACACAAGCGTTCAATCTCCGTACATCCATTTTTTTAGGCGTTGTGTTTGGCTAATCTTTGTCATCTCAAAAGCGAGTAATTCGCATCATTAAACTGAAAAATAAGCAATGCCAAAACCAAAAGTTTTCATCCTAAACGACGATGCTGTTCAAAACAGTTATGGGTTTTTCATTTTAACATCTGGCGGAAAGTTAGATCGTTTTAAGAGTAATCCTGTAATGCTTTCTGATCACATCAATAAGAATGAAAACGTCATTGGCAACTGGCTGAATCTTGAGGTCATTAATGGGATCATCCAAGCCGAACCCAACTTTGATGTGGCAATGCCTATTGGTCTTGAAATATCCGGTCAGGTAGAACGTGATTTTATCAAAGGCGCATCGATGGGGATTTTACCTAATTGGGATTCGATGGAACGCGTAGGCGATAAACTAATCCTTAAAGAATGGGAATTAGTCGAAGCTTCGATAGTTCCGGTGCCATCCAACAGAAACTCTATTGCTATTTATAGCCTAGATGGAAAATTGATGGAAGAGTCCGAAATACAAACCTTATGTCTTTCAGTTCAAAGTGGTGACACTCCAAACTTAAATCCAAAAAAAGAGAATATGAAAAAAATCATTTTAAGCGTAGCCTGTCTTATGGCTCTCGGTTTTAAAGAACAGCCAACGGACGGACTAGATGTCGCGGATGTTGAAGCAAAATTGCTCGGGCTTTCGAGTCAGGTTAAAGATTTGACAGCTGAAAATTCAGGTTTGAAATTGGCAGCTAAAACTGCCAAAGATTTACAAGAAGCTGCGACAAAAACCCGAATTGAAACTAAAGTCGATTTAGGTGTTACAAAAGGACAGTTTAAAGCAGATCAAAGAGAAGAAATGATTTCTCTTGGTGTTGCTTCAGAGAAAGCACTTGATATTGTAATAGGGTCAATTCCTGAAAAACAAAACTTTAGTGCGGGTGTTAAGGTTCCAGCAGGAAATGGAAGCACAACAGTTGCAACTATGGAGGAATTCCAAAAGTTGAGCACTGAATTGCAATTGTCATTCAAAAATGACAACCCAGAGGAGTACAAAAAACTTGTAGAATCAATTAAATAAGAAAATATGAATTTTCCAGAAATTTGGGTTAAAAGGGTTATTCAAAACATAACCAACCAGAGCGTGGCTCCTTGGTTAGACGGAATTCCAGAACTTGATGCAGATGTAACCGTTCTTGAAGAGGGTTCCGCTTCAGAAGTAACAGTGATTAATATTCCTAGAGCGAATTTTAATCCTGATGTATTGGTAAACAATAGTGTTTATCCAATTCCGGTACAGGCTTATACTGATGATACAATTGTATTGTCTATAGACAAGTACCAAACGAAAGCCACATCAGTATCAGACGACCAAATCATCGGTTCTGCATACGATAAAATTGACGCTACCACTCGTAGCCACGTGAGAGCAATTTTGACAAAAAAATTCAAAAAAGCAATTCATAGTATTTCGCCAACTTCTGACGCGCCAGCTACTCCGGTAATTGCTGCAACAGGAGCGATAGTTGGGGGTGTTGCTACGTTGGTTTATGATGACTTGGTGAACTTGAAAGACAGATTTGACGCTGACGAAGTAGATCCATCGGGAAGACATATAGTGCTTTCGACTAAACATTGGAATGACTTATTGAAAGACCGTGAACGCTTTGGTGATAAATTAATCAATCATAACACAGGTATGCCTGCGCCAATGATTGCTGGATTTATGTTGCACCAATACAATGGTAATCCATTGTTTACAAGTGTAGGAGTTAAGAAAGCTTTTGGAGCCGTTAAGGCTGCTGGTGACCGTGAGGGATCAGTTGCTTTTTGGGAAGGTGGAATTGCTAAAAAAACAGGGATGACCAAACAGTATTTCACACCTGCATCACTTGACACCGCGAACCAAGCGAACCTTTTGAACTACCGTCATTACTTTATGGCATTGCCGTTTGAAAGCAGATTCATCGGAGCAATCTACTAGAGATATTTTGAACTAATATTTATAAAAGGCTACTGCGATATGTAGTAGCCTTTTTTTATAAAAAACATTATGGTGTTAGAAACCTTTTTATTTCCTGTTTTAGCTTCTTTATTGACTGCTTCCGGAATGAAGTTTATTGAAAAGCGTAAAAACAACGCTACTGATAAAGGCTTAGAAGCCGATGCTAAAAGTAAAGAAATAGACAATGAGATTAAGAGTGCTGACTTTTATAAAAACTTGCTTGATGATATGAGTAAACGGCTTGACGAAGCTATTGTGGCAATCGAAAAGCGAGACCTACGAATCAAGGAGCGTGATGATAAAATCGAACAGTTAATTGATGAAATAGAATTGCTTACTGGAGAGTTGAGAAAATACAAACAATTAAACGGAAAGGCATAATGAGTACAATTGGAAAAAAAGCACTAGAAATGGCAATCAGTCAATTAGGAGTGCAAGAAATTCCCAAAAATAGCAATGCGGGTCCTGCTGTTGAAAAGTACTTAAAGTCTGTTGGACTTGGTAAAGGATACGCTTGGTGTATGGCATTTATGTATTGGTGTACTAAAGAAGCTTCGGCGCAATTAGGGTTAGAAAACCCACTGTTTAAAACCGCTGGCGTTATAGCGATGTATAACAAAGAAAAGGATTTAGTAGTAACTGATCCACAACCGGGAGACCTTTTTATTATGGATTTTGGCAAAGGCCAAGGACATACCGGAATAGTCGAAAAGGTAGAAAAAAATATTATTCATACTATCGAAGGAAACACCAACGATGAGGGTAGTCGAGAGGGCTACGAAGTATGTATAAGACAACGAAAAACAAACACTATTAAAGCATTTTTACGACTATGAAAAATTTAAAACACATTGTGTTGTTGTTTTTTTCTCTCGTGGTACTGGCTTCCTGCGGAAGTTCGAAGCCCGCCACGACCGAAAACAAAACCATCACATTCAAAGAAACGGTACACGATACTGTTTTCACGATTGAAAAAGACAGCTCTTCACTAAAAGCATTGTTAGAGTGCCAAAATGGAAAAGTAGTCATCAAGAACATTGTCCAATCTGAACCAGGACGCAAATTAAAAAGTCCGAAGGTTCAGATTGCCGATAATGTCCTGCAAGTCGATTGCGAGGCAAGAGCGCAAGAACTGTTAGCCCATTATAAAGATACTCAACAGGCTACTGTACAAACTATTACCAATACGATTGAAGTAAATAAATTGACTTTTTGGCAACAACTACAAATATGGGGATTCAGGATTTACACTGTACTCCTTTTGCTGTTCGCTATTTGGGTCTATGTAAAATCTAAAATTTAAAGAAAATGAAAAAAGTTTTTGAACAAAACCCAACATTAGAGAAGTACTACGGTACTACTGACGGCGAAGCTTTCTATAATGAAAACGATGCCAAAAACCACGCTAAAAAATTAGAGGTTAAAACGGTAGAGACTGTTTACAACGAAAAGTTTTTAGAGGTTGTTGACGCTGAAGAGCTATCCGATTCTGAAAAAGAAATGGCAGAGTTTGAAGCTGCAGAAAAAGCAAAAGCAGATCAAGAAGCTGCAGATGAAAAAGAAGCTATAGCCAAAACCGAATTAGCGAAATCATTAGCCGCTTTTGATTCTGAAACCACGAAATATCCAGAAGCCTTGAAATTGTTCAAAGCCTTGGGATTGGAAGCTGAAAACGAGAAAAAAGACACAATCTATCCTTTGTTGGTTGCCGCTAAAACTAGTGCACAAGAAGGAGTTGAACCTAAAACAGAAAACTAGATGCTACCAGGAGTAAATATAGGATTCGAAAACGGAAATCTAGGTGTAGTTGCCACAAGCCCTGACGGGGTTTGTGGTATCGTCGCCAGTGCAACGGCTAACGCTGAATTTACGCTAAACAAACACTTTGTTGTATTTAGTTTGAAGGCCGCAGAACTATTAGGAATTTTGCCAACAGTGGCAAATTATGAACTTCATAAAACCATCAAAGAGTTTTATGACGAAGCAGGAACCGGCACGGAACTATGGATTTACGGCGTGGCTAAAACCCGCACTTTAGACGAATTAGTTGCTGACTCAGCTGCATTGCTTACAGCATCAAACAGACGTATTCGTTTTGTGATTTGCAAGTATGCGCCAAGTGTTGCCGATGTTGCCGTTACAGCAGGATTAAGAACGGCTTTCCCAGCCACTATTGCAGCAGCTCAAGCTATAGCTGAAGACTTTACTGTGAATAGTATTCACCCTGTGAATTTTATTCTTGAAGGATACAATTTTACGGGAGTTGCACAAGACTTAATAGGTTTTGAACTAGCAACTGATAATCGTGTCCAGGTCCTTATTGGTGATACCGAAACTAGAACTGGAGTCACAGCCTCAAAAGGTGCAGCGGTGGGAGTTCTTGCAGGAAGATTGGCAAGCAACCAAGTTCACGTAAATGCTGGTCGTGTTAAATCCGGAGCATTAAAACCTTTGGAATTTTTCATAAATGATACTCCGGTAGAGCAATACAATGTTACGGCATTACACGACAAAGGATTTGTAACCTTGAGAACTCACGTGGGTAAATCAGGTTATTTCTTTAGCGACGATCCAATGGCTTGTACTGTCGAAGATGACTATCATTTTATGACTCGCAGACGTGTAATTGACAAAGCGTATGTTTTGGCAAATGCCACATTGACAAACTTCATTCTTGATACAGTTCCGTTGGGCGTTGATGGCAAAATTTCGCCAACGTATGCTAAAGTTTTGGAAACTGAAATCGAGGGTGTTATCTCGCAAGAAATGACGGCTAAAGGGGAATTGAGTGGCGATGTTACCGTAAAAGGAGACACAGGTGTAAAAGCGATTATTGATTTGAATGAAGTGATTGCCACTACATCAACAATCAAAGGAAGTATCAGAGTGAAACCACACGGTTACTCAAGATTTATTGAATTTGGAATAGGATTTAACATAAACGGATAATCCTCACCCCAACCCTCTCCAAAGGAGAGGGCGGAAGAGGAATTAAAAATATATAATTATGGCTTTTAATTCAAGACAATACGAGTGGGCTGATGTCACACTTGTTTTAGGAGGACGTGACCTTACTGGTATTCGTGCCTTAAAATATACCGAAAAAATGGAACGTGAAGCGATTTATGCCAAAGGTAGAAATCCACATTCCATACAAAGCGGTAACGCTTCTTATGAAGGTGAAATTTCGGTTTTGCAATCAGAATATGAAGCCTTGGTTCTAGCTGGCGGTGGGAGCATTATGGGATTATCCTTAGACGCTATTGTAGCGTATGGTAATCCGTTGAACCTCGATACCATAATTACTGATAAAGTAATAGGCATTCGATTTACTGAAGCTTCAAAAGAGTTTAAGCAAGGCGATAAATTTATGGAAATGAAATTGCCGTTTATTGCTTTGGAGGTTCGAAATCAGAGTATATAACAAAAAGTAACCTTTGCCAAAGTTCAAAACTTTGGCAAAGGTTTTATAAAAAACAACAAACAAAATGAAAAACGAAATTACACCAGAACAAATTGCGGAATGGAAAGCTAAACACGGTGATGTTTGGAAAATTACCGTTGAGGACAAAGTGGCTTTCTTAAGAAGTCCAGACCGAAAAACATTGGGTTATGCCTCTAGCGTTGGCGCAAGTGATCCTATGAAGTTTAACGAGATTTTGCTCAAAAACTGTTGGCTTGCTGGCGATATGGAAATTCAGACTAATGACAGTTTGTTTTTGTCTGCCAGTAGCAAACTAGCGCAACTTATAGAGATTAAGGAGACTGAGATGGTAAAGCTCTAAAGGCTGCCGAGGTCAAGGATAACGACTGGATCCGCATTAGTAACGCTCAACTGCGTTACTATATGCACATTCAGGATCCGGACAGTCTTAGTGATGAAGAGTGGGGAATGCGATTGAAGGAATTAGAGTGGATACGGAATAAGGAAAGTAAGGGTTAAGCGACTTGTATAATCATAATAAAGCCCACTATCACAAGGTATAAAACACCTAAAACACCGCCTAATTTTAAAACCGAAATAGCTTCGCTTCTTTTTTGTTTATCACCATAAATTAAGTAGTAGGTAATGGCAAACGGCAAAAATAAAACGCCAACAATCCAAGTTGAGAAAAGCCATTTACCAAAATTAGTTACAGCGGAAACACCTCCAACGAGCAAATAAACAACACCTAGAAGAAAAATCATAATGTCAAATGTATTAGAATATACTTTAAGTCTTCAAGACCAAATAAGTGCTAAATTACAAAAAATTGGCGTTACATCTGATAATGCGCTTAATAAATTCAGTGCATTACAAACTCAAGCAAAAAAATCATCCCAATTACTCAAAGATATGGGTGGATCTGTTGGCTCTTTGAGAGAGAAACTCAATTTGCTAAGGGCAGAAAAAGAGTGGATTCCTCAAAGTAATCTACAAAGTATTCGCAAATACAATACCGAAATCAAGAATCTTGAAAAAGAAATCTTAAAACTTGATACCATCAATGGTTCTGCCTTTAAACGGAATTTAAAGGGAGCAATTAGTAATCTACCTTTTGCCGACTTAATTACCAATCCAGTTGCTCAAGCAGGTATTGCTTTATTTCAATCAGGAAAAATGGCAATGTCATTTGATGAAGGAATGGCTAAAGTTAATACCACAGCTCAGTTAAGTAGCGGTGGTGTCGCAAAGCTAAAAAGTGAATTAATCACAATGGGACGTGATGCCGGGGCGGATTTAAGTGCTGTACCCGCGGGATTTGAAAAAATACTTTCGCAAACGAATGATGTGGCTTTATCACAAGACATTCTGAAAGTTGCCTTAAAAGGCTCAAAAGCAGGATTCACCGATTTAGATGTCGTTTCGGGAGCAGTGGCTCAAACCCTGTCATTAGTTGGAAAAGAAAACACTAACGCTCAGGAAGTGATGGACACATTGTTTGCCGCTAAAAGAGTTGGTGCAGGAGAGTTTAAGGATTTTGCAAACTACGTTCCTGGACTGATTGCTTCTGGTCAAGCACTAGGAAAAGGATTTAAGGAAACCGCTGGTGTTTTTGCTTATATGACTGCGAAAGGTCAAAGTTCCGAAGCTTCTGCAATGTTAATCCAAAACGCTTACACTGCACTTGGTAAAAAGAAAATTACTTCGGGTTTACAAAAATCAGGAGTTTCTGTATTCAATGCTGATGGTTCGATGAGACAAATGGATCAAATTTTTGGGTCTTTAGAGAAAAAGATGAAAAAATTTGGTAAAAACGACAAAGCAAAATCCAACTATTTAGAAAGTATAGGTTTAGTAGATGCGCAAGCCAAACAGGCGTTTATGGTTTTGTCATCGGGTTCCGATAAATTGAAAGAATCAATAAACGCTGTAAAAAATTCAGCTGGGGAAACGGAATCTGCTTTTAAAAATGCTCAAAATCCAATGATGGTATTGGCTAAAATGTGGAGCGATGTGCAAACTATTGCTTTATCGCTAGGCGATGTTTTAGGAATTGTTTTAGTGCCTGCGTTTTTAGTAGTTAGCGCAGTTTTATCAACAGCTGCAGATGCTACACAATGGTTATCTAAAAATATTCAGGAGGGAAATCCTTGGCTTATTGGTTTTGCTGCATTGGTTGGTTTATTAGCCCTAGCTCACGCTTGGAATACCAGAGAAACAACCTTAAGTTGGCTTGCCACCAAACGAAAATTAGTAACGGATAAACTGGCTTCTTTTTGGGCTGGAGTTGGAGCTGTAAAAACAACCTTATGGGCAGCAGCAACCACACTTTTAACAAGTGCCATATTTTTAGTTCCACTTGCTATAATTGCGTTGATAGCGGTTATTGCCTATCTCGCCTTTGCTTTTGATGGTTGGGGCGCAGCTTGGAAGCATACACTTGCAGGAGCAAAATTATTATTTCAGGCATTTATTGAAAGCATAAAATTATGGTTTATGACCTACATCAACGGATTTATGATAGGATTAAATATTATAAAACTAGGCTGGTATAAGTTTAAAGAAGCTGTAGGAATGGGTAATAGTGCCGAAAATCAAAGTATGATTGCCAAAATCAACGCTGATACAGAAGCACGACAAAAAGCCATTCTTGACGGAGCTAAAAAAGTAAAAGCAACACTAGGAAAATCAGGACAGGAATTTAAGTTAGCCGCTGGATCAGTTCATAGTAATGGAAAAACTGTAGGCGATTTTATCAACGAAGGCAAGAAAAAATTAGGAATGGGTAATAATGTTATTGCTCCAGCTAAAATACCAGGTGCGCCAGTTGACCCAAATGCGCCAAAACTACCTGGTGCTGATCCAACTAAAACAAACGATGCTATTGCTACTGGTGGAACAAAAAACACGGTCGTAAATATTGTTATCAAGGAAATGAACGGTGTAAAAACGGGTATCATACAAGGAACAAAAGAGGCAATTGATAAAGCAGGAAGCGGTCTTGAAGACGCAATATTAAGAACATTAGCAATGGCGAGTAGCGCAGGATCATAATTATGGCACTAGACAATCAAGACATATTATTTGCATCGCTATTAGGTTCTCACGCTGTGGGACAGATTGAGCGTTTTAATTCGATACAAAATGATTTGCAAAAACACGTTTTGCCACCAATACCGTTTTTACCATTCAAAAATAAATCAGGTGTTGGTAGCGCAGATTTGGAGAGTTTGGATTATAACGCCCAACAATTGTGGCAAGCCGATACGCCATTGAGCGAAGCACAACAATATCAGCCGACTTCGTTTGCCTTTGATGGTAGAAACACTAAGTTCTTGTTTCCTTATGAGCCTATGCTTACTATAAGTTCTGGCAATACCATTGCCGAAAGCAATGTTGCTAAACAAGGCGATGCGTTTCGAGGTACGGTAAAAGAGCGTTGGAGTGCCAACGATTGGGATATTACCATTACAGGAGTTTTGATAGGATCAATGTTAAGAGGAACGCATGAAGACTGTTTTCCTAGAAAAAAACTAGACGAATTGTTTGAATATTTAATTGCAGCGAAGCGCATAAAAATTTTTAATGCAGCACTGGAACCGTTGGGAATTTTATACTGTGTGGTTTATGATTATAGTTTTCCGTTTACCAAAGGCGAAAATGTTCAGGCTTATGAAATTAAGTGTAAGAGCGATGATGCTTTTGAATTACTAATTAAAACGGAGAAGGCAAATGTTCTTTAACCTCACTTGGGATATTTGGTTTTACAATCAAAAAGGCGAGTTCCAACTGCGAACAGTTAAAGAAATTGAAGTAAATAGTACGGTAGATAATCTTGCCGATACGGCTACAATTACCTTGCCGGATGCAGTATTAAACCACTCGCTTAATATTGAAGATAAAATAGGACGTGGAACAAAAGTCGTTATAAAATACGGCTATGACAATGAAAATAAAACGGAGTTTATCGGCTATGTAAAAGAGATTACAACCGACAACAGTTCTTTGAAAATTGAGTGTGAAGATGCGTTATTCTTATTTAGAAAATCCGTGAAAGATGTAGAATTGAAACCTACATCGGTTAAAAAAATAGCCGATTATTTGGTTAGCCAGATAGATCCAAGTTTCAAAGTGGTTTGTAATGAATTTGATTTGGCTTATGAAAAATTTGTAATACATCAGGCTACAGGGTATGATGTTTTGAAAAAATTACAAGAGGAAACAGCTGCTAATATTTATTTTGACACTGCTAAAAAAGAATTGCACATCCATCCGCCTTATATCGAAAAAGGTGGCGATGTTATTTATTCGTCTCAAAAAAATGTGCGAAGCATTTCATTAGAATACAAAAAGAAAATAGACCGAAATGTAGAAGTTACGATAGAAAGTGTTGGTAAAGACGGAAAAGTACATAGTTATAAAACGGGTACAACAGGTGGCGAAAGCGTTACCAGAAAAGTAGGAAGTTTTTCGACTGCTGCGATAAAAAAAATTGCTGAAGCAGAATTATTAAAACGTTCAGCCGATGGTTATGAGGGAAGCGTTGACACTTGGTTAATCCCATTTGTAGCACCAACTTATACAGCAGAATACACGGATACTGATTATCCTGCAAAAGATGGTAAATATTATGTGGTTTCAGTAAAAACAAATATTTCGTCAGCTGGCGGAAAAAGAACGGTACAATTTGGAATTAAATTAGGTAATGGGTAAACATTCGCAAATAAAGAAATTATTAGAAGGTTTTGGTTTGAAAGCCAATTTCCCAATTACAGCAACGGTAGTTTCTATTCAAAATGACACTTGCACGGTAAAGTTACAAAGTTCATTAGTGTTATCAGACGTGCGCTTGAAAGCTACGATTACAGAAGAAACAGATAGCTTTTTAATAATTCCAAAAGTGGGAAGTGATGTTATTGTTTTTAGCCAAACGGGTGAGTTATCGGGTTTGATGGTTATAAAAGTGAATAGCGTTGAAAAAATACAGTATAAAAAAGGAGCCTTTGAATGTGAAATAGACGGCACTACCGAAAAGGTTTTGGTTAAAAATGCCACTGCTAATTTAGGGGATTTAATCGCCGATTTGATAGGTGCAATTAAAGCAATGAGTTTTACAGTTACGACCCCAGACACTATTAACGGAAGCACAACGGCTTTGGTTAATTTGGCTCAATTTTCGGCTATTGAAATGCAGTTTAAACAGCTTTTAAAATAAGATGAAAGATAGAGGAATTCAATTAACGGATGGTGGAGTTCAGGGCGTTGATTTAAAAATTGAAGTCGTGCGAGGTTCTGACGGTAAAATTACCAGCGGTCTAGTTGTAGGCAATACAATGAATCAAAATCAAGCGATGATACTTATTGCTAATCCAGGCGAATTTAAGTTTAACCCAACAATGGGAGTTGCTATTGACGAATTGCTTTTAGACGATGATTATTTGAAATTTAGACATCGCATTCGTGACCACTTTTCTAAAGATGGATTGAAGGTACGAAGTATTCAATTATCAGAAGGTAAACCGCTATTAATTGATGCCAGTTATGAATAAAAAAATAGTACATCAAGGACAAAGTTTTTTGGACAAAGTTTTAGAAAATACGGGTAGTATTGAAAATGCTTTTGAAATGGCTTTGTTGAATGGAATATCAATAACGGATGATTTAGCAATAGGAAGTGAGTTAATTTGCTCGCCTGTGAGTAATAAAGTAGTTGCCGAATTATTTAATGAATTTAAAAAACCAGCTACAGGATTGACACCAGCGCAGGTTGCAGAAATACAAAATTTAGGAATAGGCAGTATGAGAATTGGATCAACTTTTATAGTAAGATAAAATGGCACGAAAAATAATCGATATTAAAAATGAAATGTTGCTGGCTTTTATGAATAATGAAAGCATCGCAGCTTATTATGAGTTTATACCAGGAGCCTTATTTTATGATGAGTTTTCGGTTGTTAGTTTTGAAAATATATTGTTTGATATTATTTCGTTTGCACACTTTATTATCGAAAACCTCTTTAACACACATAAATCCGAAGTTGATGATATTATCACACAGAAATTTCCACATCGGGCTTTGTGGTATCGAACTAAAGCTAAGGATTTTCAATATGGGTTTGACCTGATAACGGATACGGATAAGTTTGAGAATACGGGGTTTACCGATGCGCAAATCGAAGCTTCAAAAATTATAAAGTATGCGGCTGTAACGCCAAATGCTGGGCAGATTTACATTAAAGTAGCCACGGAAACGGCTGGCGTTTTGGCTCCAATTCTACCTGAAGTAAAAGCGGCCTTTGATGCCTATATAAAAGAGATTGCTGATTGTGGAGTGAAGTATATTATTATCAATCACTTGCCAGACATTCTATTGCTAAACATTCAAATCTTTCGTGATCCACTGGTTTTGGATGCCAACGGAATGAGCATTATAAACGCTAATTATCCCGTGCAAGATGCCATAAACGAGTATATGAAGGAATTGCCATTTAATGGCGAATTGGTTTTAGCTCATCTCATTGATAAGTTACAGCTTGCGGAAGGCGTGGTTATTCCAAATCTTGTTAATGCCGAATCCCAGTCGATTAACATTAACACAGGAGTTTATAATCCAGCCGTTCCGATTACCGTAAAAACAATCCCGGAAAGCGGGTATTTCTCGATTCCTGATTTTAACAACATAACCTATGTGGTATAAAGTAGATTTTGACAAACTCATTCTTTTACTGCTTCCCACTTTTTTAAGGAAGCCGGTACTTTTTGGTTATCTCAAGGCTTTGATTTCGCCCATTGCTAGCTTGCACTATCGATGGTCGAAAATGCGGGACGAGAATTTGAAAAAGCTATCCTACAACTGCCAACGCTGTTATTTTCG
>NZ_JAYWCK010000039.1:0-33784 GCF_043780635.1 Flavobacterium sp. | reverse complement strand
CCTAACAATGAAATTTTGTTTGTTTTCATAAAAATTTGATGTTAAAGGATTAATTAATAAGAAATTAGAATTAAATCTAATAAATTTTTAATTATTTATTTAGAATAAATTAAAATAATTTTAAACAACAAATTATGTTTTGAAGTTAAATCCCTTAATTTAAAGGCAGTTCCGCTACTACAAAAGTGCTCCCGCCAATAAAAATAAAATCATTTTTTGTAGCATTATTCCTAGACTTGATATAAGCGTCTGCAACAGAGGAATATACGTTGCCTTTAAGATAGTATTTCCGAGCTTCTTCTTGTAGTATTGTTGTTTCTAAACCTCGAGGAATGTTTGGTTTGCAGAAATAATAAATGGCATCTTTTGGGAATAATGGCAATATTTCGTCTAAGTCTTTATCGTTTACCACACCTACAACAATGTGTAGTGTGTCATATTTTTCTTTTTGGATTTGCTTCATTACTATTTCCAAACCATTTTTATTATGGGCTGTGTCGCAAATAATTTTCGGGAATTCGCCCAGTTGTTGCCATCTTCCTTCGAGTCCTGTATTTTTTATAACATTTAACAACCCTGATTTGATTTTAGCTTCTGAAATTATAAATGTTCCTTGAGCATTTAATACAGAAATGGTTTCAACAACTGCTTTTTTGTTATGAATTTGATAATCGCCGATTAAATCAGAAGGATAATTCTCCGAAATTAATTCGGAAGCAAAATAGATTTCAGAATGATTTTCTTTGGCTTTGGCCAAAAAAACAGGTTTCGTTTCTGGAGTATATTCTCCTATGACAACTGGAATTCCCGGTTTGATGATTCCTGCTTTTTCAAAAGCAATGGCTTCAAGTGTGTTTCCAAGAAATTGAGTGTGATCAAAGCCAATGTTTGTAATTACTGAAACAAGAGGAGTAATGATATTTGTAGCGTCTAATCTTCCTCCCATTCCCACTTCAATTATAGCAATGTCCACCTTTTCTTTGGCAAAATATTCGAAAGCCAAACCCACTGTCATTTCGAAAAAACTCATATCATTGGCTTCAAAAAAAGATTTGTTTTTGTTGATGAATTCACAAACAAATTCTTCTGAAATTTCAATTCCGTTAATCTTGATGCGTTCCCTAAAATCCTTTAAATGTGGCGATGTGTATAAACCAACATTATATCCCGCTTCCTGAAGTATCGATGCCAGCATATGTGAAGTGGAACCCTTGCCATTTGTTCCCGCAATGTGAATGCATTTTAGATTTTTCTGTGGATTATCCAGATGATTTACCAATAAATGAACATTGGTTAAATCTTTTTTATAAGCCGAAGCACCCTGAAGTTGGTACATTGGCAATTGATTAAACATCCAATTAATGGTTTCCTGATAGTTCATTTTTCTAATAAAATATGGGGTATTTAAAATATTTTTCGTTTTTTTTAGTTTAATAGTAGATCGAAAAGTATCTTTAGTGCAAATTTGAAATAATTTTTAGAATTAATGAGTAAAATAATAATATATGTTTAGTTTAATACAAATACAAGCCGACACCATTGCAAATGCCGCATCTAACGTGGTTATAGAGAAAATTGCTCCAGGGAATGAAATATCAGTTTTAGAATTTATTTTAAAAGGAGGTTTTTTCTTGATTCCAATTTCAATATTGTTATTTTATACTTTTTATTTGATTATAGAACGCTATTTGTATATTCATAAAGCGTCTAAAATTGATGCTCTTATGATGAGAGATGTGAGAGATAATCTTAATTCTGGTAAGCTGGATAGGGCTTTGTCGATTGTAGAAAGAAACAATACTTCTTCTGGAAATGTTATAAAGGAAGGAATTCTTTTAATCGGCCGGCCTATTGCAGAAATTGAATCGAATATGGATCGCGCTGCCGATATTGAAATTGGTGAGATGGAAAAGCATTTGGGACAACTAGGACTTGTTGCGGGAATTGCGCCTACATTTGGGTTTATTGGAACTATTTCGGGAGTTATCAAAATATTTTACAGCATTTCGGTTACTGAGAACATCAGTATTGGTAACATTTCTGGTGGTTTGTACGAAAAAATGATTAGTAGTGGAGCTGGATTATTGGTTGGGATTATTGCTTATAGCGGGTATCACTTATTAAACGGAAAAGTCGATAATTTTGCACTAAAAATCCAAAAACAAATACTTGAGTTTGTCAATATTATTCAAAAATCCTAGGTAATGGCTATCAAACGAAAAAGAAGATTCCACGCCGAAGTCGCTACGTCTTCGTTGAGTGATATTATGTTTTTCTTGTTGTTGTTTTTCTTGATTATATCAACTTTGGCAAATCCAAATGTTATAAAAATGACATTGCCAAAAGCTAAATCTAACGAGAAAACCAACAAACAATTCATTAGCTTGTCCGTTACCGAAGACAAAAAATTCTATATCAACAAACAACCCGTTTCCTTTGAAGAATTAGAAACAACTTTGATGTCAAAAATGAACACCGAAAAAGACCAAACAGTTATAGTGCGAATCCCGTTCAATTTACAAGTTCAGGATTTAGTGGATGTGTTACAAATTGGTGTTAGAAACAATCTGAAGTTTGTGATTGCCACAAGCCCGAAATAATATAGGATTTGTTGTTTTGTAATTATTTTGTCATTTCGACCAACGGGAGAAATCACATAACGAAAGCAACAAATGTGATTTGCTTCGCCTGTTCGCTATCGCTCGAGTTTCCTTCGTCGAAATGACAAACAGTTTAAATAGAAAATGCCCCGATAATTCGAGGCATTTTCTATTTAAACCCGAGCCAATCCGCTTAAATCCGTTCAATCTGTGGCCTATTCCTCTAATTCAAATTGAAATTATAAACAATCTTTCCCACTTGTTTTTCTGGTGCATCACTGCTCGCATCCCAACGTGTATTCATTGCGGCAATTTGTGCTTGATCCAGTAAACATCGTGCCGTATTTGTTGTTCCTTTTATTCCGGCAATAGCACTTATTGTTCTTCCGTTTCTATCTACAGAAACTTCGACAACAACTTTTCCTGTTTCGTTACAGGTATATTTTGGAGCAGGTTTTGAAATCGCTTTTCGGTTGCCTAGCGAATAACCGGTTCCACCACCAGAACCACTGCCACTTCCAGCACCATAACCGCTTCCTGTGCCAATTCCGTTTCCAGTTCCATTTCCACCGCCGGTTCCGCCTCCAGAACCTCCAGTTCCATAATAACCGTTCGAGCTTAAACTTCCGTTCGCTTTTCCTTTATTTCCTGCAGTTTTATCATCGCCATCTCCACCTTTATTCGAACCTTTCATAATGCTGGATAAAGCATCGTTTGTGTTGTTAGAAACCCTTGGTTTTACCACAACGGGTTTAGGTTCTTCTTTTAAAACGGGAGTTTGTTTTAGAGGTTTTACTTTCTGCGGAATTACCACACTTTCTTCAGTAGAATTTTCCTGGGATAAAATAGATTCTTCTGGTGTAGCTTTTGTTGGTGTTTGTTTGGCTTGATTTTTCACATTCAAAACCTCACTTTTATAATTGGCTCCTGAGCCTAAATCGCTGTCGCCAAAATTTACGGTAACGCCACCACCACCTCCGCCTGCTCCCACCAATTCTTCTAAATTTGAGGGTGGCCAAAAGCGTATGAAGAATAAAATCAATATCATAGTTCCATATAAAAAGACGGATATTGCTATTGATTTCTTTTGGTCAGATGAAATGGTGGAACTCATTTATATTTTAAATTTAGAATGCTTTTAGTAAAACGTTGAAAATTACTAAAAATTATTAGAAGTAGAAAACATTAGATTTTATGCTTTATAAATAGTCCCAGAACTATGATCCATTTTAGCTCCCGTCACGCTACTCAAAACATTGATTTCTCCTCGTAATTTCAAAACGCCAAGCAAAGCAAAAATCAGTGCTTCCTTGAATTCAAGAATTTTAGTTGACGGAATTATAATTTTCATTTCAGGCAAATAGGATTGAATGCGTTCAATAATAAAATCATTGTATGCACCACCGCCAGTGATTAATATGCAGCCTTTTTTGTTGGGCAAAGACAAAGCCGTTTGTAAAGCCACGTGCTCCGTAAAAGTTCGTAATTTATCTTCAATTGTAATTTTATGACTTTCAATCATTGGCAAAACAATTTCTTTAACAAATTCAAAACCCAATGATTTCGGGAATTTTTGTTGGTAAAAATCCAATGCGTTTAATTCGCTCAACAAATTTTCGTTGACTTTTCCTGTTCGGGAAATGTTGCCTTTGTCGTCATAAACCAATCCCAATTGATTGGCATAATAATTCAAAACTGTATTTACTGGTGAAATATCAAAAGCAATTCTTTCTACATTTTGTTCAAACGAAACATTCGAAAAACCACCTAAATTCATACAATAATCATATTCTGAAAACAATAATCGGTCACCAATGGGAACTAATGGAGCTCCTTGGCCTCCTAATTTTACATCCAGAACCCTAAAATCACAGACAACCGTTTGCTGAATCAAGCTTGAGATTTTGGGTAAATTACCAATTTGTAATGTCAAACCTTTTTCTGGTTGATGTAAAATAGTATGTCCGTGCGAGCAAACAGAATCCAAGTTTTTAATTTTATGCTTTTCGATAAAAGTGGAAATGATAGAAGCGAGAAGTTTTGTGTATGCTCCGTTTAATTTATCCAGTTCAGTTTCTGAATAATCCACTGCTGATTTTAGATTATTAATCCAGCTTTGGCTATAGCCAATGGTTTCACTTTCAAGGATTTCGAAAGTCCATTCCTGGTTGTTTAAACGGAATTTAATGTGGGCTAAATCAACGCCATCAAGCGATGTTCCAGACATAACTCCGATAACGTTGTAGTAATCTTTTTTCATTAGTCAAATTTACGAATCAAAATTGAAAATTTGATTATAAAAAAGTACCTTTAGGCATATTTTTATAACAAAAAACAATATTTATTTTATATAATTATGAAATCGCCACTAACAACGAGTTTGTTGCAAACAATTGAATAATCATCGAACTCCGATGAAAATAATACATTGTGAGATAAACACGAAAGAGTAAATGCGATAACATATATGACCGCTAAAAAATCAAAATCTACATATATGAATTTTAATCTAACCGAAGAACAATTAATGGTGCAACAAGCCGCCAGAGATTTTGCCCAAAACGAACTTTTGCCTGGTGTAATTGAAAGAGATGAAAAGCAAATTTTTCCTGCCGAGCAAATTAAAAAAATGGGAGAACTTGGATTTATGGGAATGATGGTGGATCCAAAATATGGCGGAAGCGGACTCGATACAATTTCTTATGTTATTGCAATGGAAGAAATATCTAAAGTTGACGCCTCAGCTTCGGTGGTGATGTCCGTAAATAATTCATTGGTTTGTTGGGGATTGCAGGCTTTTGGAACCGAAGAACAAAAACAACAATGGTTGCCACTTTTGGCTTCAGGCCAAATTCACGGCGCTTTTTGTTTAAGCGAGCCAGAAGCAGGAAGCGATGCCACTTCACAAAAAACTTCTGCTATTGATATGGGCGATCATTATTTGGTAAACGGAACAAAAAACTGGATTACAAATGGAGGAACTGCTTCATTTTATATAGTAATTGCACAAACTCACGCCGATAAAAAGCACAAAGGAATCAACGCTTTGATTATGACCAAGGATATGCCTGGTTTTTCTATTGGTCCAAAAGAGCATAAAATGGGAATCCGCGGATCAGATACGCATTCTTTGATGTTCAATGATGTCAAAGTTCCAAAAGAAAACAAAATAGGTGAGGATGGATTCGGTTTTAAATTTGCAATGAAAACCTTGGCTGGAGGAAGAATTGGGATTGCTTCTCAAGCATTGGGAATTGCTTCCGGAGCTTATGAATTGGCATTGAAATATTCGAAAGAGCGCAAAGCTTTTGGAACTGAAATTTGTAATCATCAGGCGATTGCTTTTAAACTTGCAGATATGGCAGTAAATATTGAAGCGGCAAGACATCTTTGTATGAAGGCTGCTTGGGATAAAGACAATCATCATAATTATGATATTAGCGGTGCGATGGCAAAACTTTTTGCTTCCCAAACTGCAATGGATACGGCAGTCGAAGCGGTGCAAATTCACGGTGGAAACGGTTATGTGAGGGAATATCACGTAGAGCGAATGATGCGCGATGCAAAGATTACTCAAATTTATGAAGGTACTTCTGAAATTCAAAAAATTGTGATTTCACGAAGTATTATTGCTGGATAGTTATAAAGAATTAGTATTTTTTAGAACCCTTTCAGAATTCATAAAATCTGAAAGGGTTTTTTAATTTGAAATTTTATATACATTTACAGCAAAATATTTCATCTTATGTATGAAGATTTAAAATATTGGTATTTGCGTGACCACAAACTGTTTCGAACTTTAAGTTTTGGACAGATTAAACAATTGTGTATTATCACTGGTTTTAAAAAAGCAAATAAAGGAGAAATAATTTATTTTTCATCTTCGGATGTGCCAAGAATTTTTCTGCTAAAAAAAGGAAATATCAAAATTGTTTCTGTCGATGAAGATGGAAACGAAACCATAAAAGATATTATCCAAAAAGGAGATTTGTTTGGTGAACTGACTTTGGAGACAGACAATCAAACTAATGAGTATGCAAAAGTACTTTCAGATGATGTTGCAATCTGTAGTTTTCTAATGTCGGATTTTGAAGATTTATTGTTAAGAAATCCAAGTTTAGCTCTATCCTATACAAAATTTGTAGGTTTAAAAATGAAGCGTATCCGAAACAGTTATTCAAACCTGATTTCTAAAGACGCCAAAACTAGATTGCATCAGTTTTTAAAAGATTGGGCCGAAAAAGAGGGTAAAAAAGAAGGCAATAAAATTACAATCGAAAATTACCTAACCCAAAACGATATTGCCCAAATTATTTGCACTTCCCGTCAAACAGCTACCCTACTGCTTAATGAAATGGAAGAAAAAGGATTGATTCATTATAATCGAAAAGAAATCATTATTTCCGATATTGCTAAAATATAATTTCTTGAATTCATTTTAATAAAAAAATATGAACACAAATACGGATATAATAGTTGATTTGAGGGAAGAAAGTAATTTTGCTTTCGGGGAATTGTATAAAAATTATTTCAAGTCAATTAGCCATTTTGTTTTGAATAACAATGGTTCAACTTCTGATGCGGAAGACATTTTTCAGGACACAATGCTGGTTTTTGTCCAGAAATTGCGTCAAGATGATTTTCAATTATCGGCTTCTGTCAAGACTTATATTATGGCAATAGCCAAACATTTATGGCTAAAAAAACTAAGAAATCCTCGCCGTGATACCGAATATACGGATCTTCACGACAACAAATTTTATGAGGAAATCACGCTGTCGATAGAACAGGAAAAAACCTATTTTGATAAACTTCAATTTTATATGACCAAAATTACGGATCATTGCAACCGATTGATGCACGATATGTTTTTTAAAAATAAACCCATTGAACAAATCCAAAAAGAGCACGGTTATTCGAGCAAACACAACGCACAGAATCAAAAGCATAAGTGCATCGAACAAATTAGGAAGGTAAAAGAAAAGCAAGAAAAAAATGAATAATATTATTATAAAATCAGTTCTTACTTGTCCTTATTGCGGGCACAAAAAAGAAGAAGAAATGCCAACAGATGCTTGTCAATTTTTTTACGAATGCGAAAATTGCAAGAAAATAATAAGTCCAAAAGGAGGCGATTGCTGTGTTTATTGTAGTTATGGTACAGTTAAATGTCATTCAATTCAAGAAAAAAACGACTGCTGCAAAAAATAATTTAAAAAATTTTTCATTTTCTTGGGTGATTTTTTGAAACTAATGGTATTAACCTTTAGTAATCAAAAAACATTAGACTATGAAAAGAAAAAAAATCATTCAAATTTCGCTAACATTACTCGTTTTAGGGTTGATAGCAGCAGCTTCAATTGTTTATTATCAATTCAATCAACCTCATCGCAATGTTCAGGAAACTAAAACAGACTTCAGTTTTAGTACTAGTCAAATCGTCAAGGAATATTTAGCAAATGCAGCAGCTGCAAACGAAAAATATTTAGACGAAGAAGGCAATTCTAAAATTCTGGAAATATCCGGAAATGTCGCAGGAATATCCGAGGATTTCAACAAACAAAAAGTCATTTTACTTAAATCTACTATAGATAAAGCCGGAGTCAGTTGCACTTTTACACCTGAAACTAACGCTTCCGCCAATCAAATAAAAATAGGTGAAACTATTGCTATAAAAGGAGTCATTCGTTCTGGAGCTTCTTATGACAAAGATTTGGGAATGTACGAAAATGTCATAATGGAAAAATGTAGCATCGTATCTAAATAAATCAAAAACAAATAGTTAAACAATCTAATAAATTTATAAAATGAAATATTCAATCGTAAAAATCGTTTCAATTGTAGTTTTTTTAATCACTACAACATCTTCATTCGCTCAAAAATTAGTGAGCCAAAAAACCAGTATCAGTTTGTTTTCCCACACAGCTGTTGAGGATATTAAATCCAATAATTTTAGAAGCGTAAGCACATTGGACACATTCTCGGGAGATTTAGTGTTTTCCGTTCCAATGCAAAGTTTCGAATTTGAAAAAGAGTTAATGCAAAAGCATTTTAATAGTTCTGATTTTTTGGATACTAAAAAAGAACCGAAAGCAAAATTAGTTGGCAAAATAACCAATCTTTCCCAAATTAATTTTAAGAAAGACGGAACTTATAATGCCGAAGTTTCTGGAGAATTAACTATAAAAGGCACAACTAAAACCATTAGAGAAAAAGCAACAATAATTGTAAAAGGCACTACAATCACTTTAAAAAGTATGATAGATATTATATTGGTTGACTATGGAATTGCTTTCAAAAAAGGAAAACCATCCACAAATATTGCAAAAAGTATTGAGACAACAGTTGAAGTAGAATTTTGAAATTTAAAACTATGAAAAATAAAATATTTACCGTTACAGCAGTCATCGTTATGGTGGCTGTTTACGCCTTTAATAATCCAAAAGTAGATTTTAAAGCAGATAATAAAGAAGGAATTCAATTTCATAAAGGAAACTGGAACGAAGCACTGGTATTGGCAAAGAAAGAAAATAAACTTATTTTTCTTGATATTTATGCCACTTGGTGTGAGCCTTGCAAAAAACTAAAAAAGAACACATTTTCAGATGAAAGAGTAGGGGAATTTTATAATTCAAATTTTATAAATGTAGCCTTAGATGGGGAACAAGCTGAAGGGTTAATGCTTGCAAATAAGTATCATTTAACGGGTTATCCATCATTGTTGTTTATAGATTCTGACGGAAATGTCGTTGGACAAAGTGGCGGTTATCAAAATCCTAATGAGTTTATAGCCTTAGGAAAATCAATTTTAAAACAATAATTCAACTATTTTGACATCTTTGTAACCTAGCCGACATTTCTTCTAAACCTATTGATTTACATTTGTCCTATCAAAATAAATCAATATGAAAACTAAATTTTTATTTCTCCCGCTTTTTTTATTGCTTTTCTCCTGTGAGGTAGAAGGCGATTTGACTCGTGATCCAATTCCAGTTGTTATTGATCAACCTAATTCGGTGGTGAATTACCAAGGTGTATTTTCTCCCACATCAGGAATTAATGGTTCTGGTATTGTGAAAATTTATTTGGAAAACAATCAATATAAATTGGCACTCGAAAATTATAGTATTAGCTCTGGCCCTGATTTAAAAGTATATCTGTCAAAATCAAATACACCAACGGATTTCGTCAATTTAGGAAATTTGAATGCTTCAACAGTTTATTCGATTCCGCAAAGTGTTGATTTAAAAGATTATAAATATGTTCTCATTCATTGTCAACAATACAATCACTTGTTCGCTGTTGCCGAATTAATTAAAAATTGATAGAGATGAAAAAGATACTTTTAATACTTGTACTAGTTTTTATAACAACTTTTTCTTTTGCTCAAGGTTGTAGCGATGCCGGAATATGTTCCATTGGAAATAGTTTCCGATCATCAGAAAAGGAGTTTAAAAACAATATTGAAATCTCAGGCATTTTTGGTGCTGGTGAAGCGGATGTGACTTATTTTTCTCCTTATATTTCCTATGGTAGAAAAGTCAATGAACGTTTTTCTTGGAGTAGTAAGATTACGTTTTCCTCAGCTAGTGGGAGTTTTGGAACACGAGCCGCTTTTGGAGATGCTTATTTAATTGGAAAATATACTTTTGTTGCAAAAAATAATACCCAATGGAGCGTCTTATTGGGAAGTAAAATACCATTTACAACCTCTAACTTAAAGATAAATGGGTTTTCACTTCCACTGGATTATCAATCAAGTTTAGGAACTTTCGATTTGTTTTTAGGGACAAATTTAAATTACAAAAAATGGGATTTTAATGCTGCTCTTCAAATACCAGTTTTCAACAACAACAAAAACTCTTATTTTGCTGAATATTCTGGAACTAATGATTTCCTTACTACAAATTTGTTTGAGCGCAAATCCGATGCTTTGTTCAGAGCAACGTATACACTAAATACCAAAAATCAGAAATTCACTTTCAAACCTAATATCTTATTTATTTATCATCTTGGCGAAGATAGTTTTGAAAACATTTATGGCAAAAGAGAAAGTTATGTTGGTTCTGAAGGCTTAACAATCAACGGAAATTTAATAAGCACTTACAATATTAATAACCAAAAAAGTGTTGAACTTTCTATAGCCGCTCCTTTTGTAGTGAGAGATATTCGTCCTGACGGATTGACAAGAAGTTTTGTTTTAGCACTTAAATATAAATTTTTATTCTAATAGTACAATTATGAAAAAGCTCATTTTAATTTTGCTTATCTCTTTTTTAGGGATGTCAATTTCCGCGCAAACCGCTGCAAAAAGAACTTCGGAATTCAATCTAGAAAACAAAATTGCAATTCAAGGATATGATCCTGTGTCTTATTTTAAAGGGAAACCGTCAAAAGGGAAGAAAGAAATTGCAACAACTTTTGAAGGGGTTATTTATAATTTCTCATCGGTTGCAAACAGAGATGCTTTTCTAAAAAAACCTATGAGCTATGAACCGCAATTTGGCGGTTGGTGTGCTTATGCGATGGGAAGTTCAGGCGATAAAGTGGATATTAATCCGGAAACTTTCAAAATTATTGATGGAAAATTGTATTTATTTTACAATGCCTACTTTAACAACACTTTAAAAAGTTGGAATAAAGACGAAGTGAATTTGAAGAAAAAGGCAGATACTAATTGGAAAAAATTTATTAACTAATAAAATATGAAAACACTAACTTGGATTGCCCGAATTGTTGCAGCAGTAATTTTATTGCAAACCTTATATTTTAAATTTTCTGGAGCTGACGAAAGTGTCTATATTTTCTCAACTTTAGGAATAGAACCATATGGTCGAATTGGTTCAGGTATTGCTGAGCTGATTGCCGCAATTCTAATTTTAGTGCCAAGAACCACTTTGATTGGGGCGATAATGGGTTGCGGCGTAATGATTGGTGCTATATTGTCACATTTATTTGTTTTGGGAATTGAAGTGCAAAACGATGGAGGAGAACTTTTTATTTTGGCGATAATTGTGTTTCTTTGTTGTGCATTTTTGGTTTTTCAGAATAAAAATAAGATCTTAGATTTATTAAAATTAAAATTTTAAAAATGTTTCTATCCTCCATAAACAATAATCTTAAGGAATTGATTGATTTACTCCATCAATTGTCCAATGAGCAATATTCTAATCCTTGCCCTCAGTTGAGCAATGCCAGCATTGGAGAGCATACGCGACATATTATTGAATTGTTCCAATGTCTCGAAAATCAGTATGAATCGGGTGTGGTCAATTATGACAAACGGCAGAGAAATAGTCAAATCCAAACGGATACTCATTTTGCCATTCAGCAAATTGTTTCCATCCAGAATAATTTGGATAAAATGGACAAAAAAATCGTTTTGCAGCAAAAAATTGAAGGTTACGAAATCAAAATCGAAAGCAATTATTACCGGGAATTACTCTATAATTTTGAACATTGCATTCATCATCAGGCTTTGATAAAAGTTGCTATTTTAATGGCAGAGAACATCAAAATTGGAGAAAATTTTGGCGTAGCTCGTTCCACTATAGAATACAGAAATCAATGTGTACAGTAAGTTTCGTTACTGGAAATGGCAAAACCATCATCAGTTCCAACCGCGATGAAAAAGTCAACAGACCAACTGCCATTGAACCTCGAAATTATTTTATAAGCAACAAAAACATCATTTTTCCAAAGGATCCACAAGCCGGAGGAACCTGGTTTGCGGTAGATGAAAAAGGAACGGTCTTGGTTTTGTTGAATGGTGCCAATGAAAAACACAAAGTTGTTCTTCCTTATCGGAAAAGCCGTGGTTTGATCGTTCTGAATATGATTAGCAGCTTGTCTCCAAAGGATTTTTGGAAAGAAATAGACTTGGAGGACATCGAACCTTTTACCTTGGTTTTATTCCAAAACAACGAACTTTTTCAACTGCGGTGGAATGGATTTGAAAAGGAAAGCAAACCATTAAATTCTAATGAAAATTACGTTTGGTCCTCGGCAACGTTGTACCCGACGGAAATTCGAGAAAATCGCGCTGATTGGTTTTATACTTTTTTGGATTCCAATCCTGAAATTTCTGAAACAGAAATGCTGCATTTTCATCGCTACACAGAAGAAGCAAACCAGGAAAACGGTTTGGTTATCAATCGGAACGATGAATTAAGAACCCTAAGCATAACACAATCCGTTACCGAAAAAAACAAGGTTTCGATCTTGCATTATGATTTAATTGCAAACGAGGATTTCGAAACTTCTTTTATAATAATTTAGTCAGTCAAATTTGACCCGAGTTATGACGAACAGGCGAAGCAAACTTTTCATCCACAAACTAACCCATTGGGAATATTGGCCTTTCCAGATTGTATATATTCCAATTTATTTTCTTTGGATGTTTTACTCCATTAAAGCAAAATCAATTTTCTTTTTTAATGCCTGCAATCCAACGATAAAAAATGGAGGTTTTATAATGGAATCCAAAAAGGCAATCTACGACCTGATTCCAAAACAGTACTATCCAAAAACCGAATTGATAATTGAAGGAACTAGCTTAAGTGAAATTTTGAAAATCATCGAGGATTCTGCTATAAAATATCCATTTATTGCCAAGCCGGACATTGGATTGCGAGGTTCAGCCGTCAAAAAAATTCATAATTCCGATGAATTGCAATCCTATAATAGCAAAGCCAATTTTGATTACGTAGTACAAGATTTAATCCCTTTCGTAAATGAAGTTGGCATTTTTTATGTACGATATCCAGATGAAAAAATGGGTAGAATAACCGGAATAGTTTCCAAGGAATTTTTAATTATTACTGGAGATGGCATTTTGACCACCGAAGAGTTGATCAAAAAAAATCCACGCTACGAATTACAACTGAAAGTTCTACAACAAGAATACGGTAAGAAATTGTTGGATATATTACCAAAGGGAGAAACACTTAATTTGGTTCCGTATGGCAATCACGCCCGCGGTGCAAAATTCATAGATGGAAGTCATTGGATTAGTCCAAAACTGACAGAAACTTTCAATAAAATGTGTCTTCAAATTCCAGGTTTTTATTTTGGAAGATTAGATGTTATGTATAGCAGTTGGGAAGAATTGGAGAATGGTGAAAACTTCTCAATTGTAGAGTTAAATGGTGCTGCGAGTGAACCAACGCATATTTATGATCCAAGACATTCACTATTATTTGCTTGGAAAGAATTGGCACGACACATCACTTTTATGTATGAAATAAGCAAACAAAACCACGAAAAAGGAGTTCCTTATTTAGCTCACAAAGTCGGAATGAAAGAGTACAGATTACATTTGGAACAAAGTAATAAGATTGTTAATTTCTAATTGATGAAAGCATTAAAAAACATAACAATTGGATTTTTAGTGAGCTTTGTCGGTTCGTTGCCTCTTGGTTATTTAAATATTATTGGCGTTGAAATTTTATCAAAATTGGGAATAAATCGCCTGGTTTTTTATTTATTAGGGGTAATTGTTGTCGAGGCCATTGTGATTTATTTCACCGTTATTTTCGCAAAGCAATTGGTAGAAAATAAAAAATTAATGAAGTTCATTGATTTTTTTGCCGTGTTTTTCCTTTTGTTGATAGCCTATTTATTTTACGCAAATTCCAATCAAACAGTAGAAGGCAATAATTATTTGGAAGATTATGCCCGATATTCTCCCTTTCTTATCGGGATGGTTTTGTGTGGATTGAATTTTCTTCAAATACCATTTTGGATGGGTTGGAATTTATATTTATTGAATGCTAAATCTATTTCTTTAGACCGAAAACTAAAATTTTATTATATTCTAGGGACTTTGACCGGGACTTTTTTTGGGATGCTGGCGGTAATCGTTTTGTTAGATTCATTATCTCAAAAGATACTGGATTATTCAAAATGGATAATACCAGTTCTAATTCCGCTATTCTTTTTAGCGCTGGCCGGTTTTCAAGTTTATAAAGTTTACAAAAAATATTATCGCTTGAAAAAGAATTAGGCTATAGCCAAAGTGGGTATATTCATATCATAAGCCAAAATGTAATAGTTATTATTGTTGAATTCAAAATCAGCAATAATGGCCCATTTTAGCTTTTCCGTGTGTGCTTTTAGAGATGGGATATTGGTTTTGTTAATGAAAGTCAAACTCAAAGGATATTTTTTCACAACGTGTATTCGCATAAATTCAAACAGCAAATTAATCAATCCTTTTCCTCTGTATTTTTTGTCGATGCAAATCGGTCCATACTGAAAACTGGTTATTGAATTTATTTCGAAATCTAAAAATTCAAGTTTTGGAAACAGGCTAATCATATGTTCAAAAATGGGATATTGACTAAAGAAATCCCAACTTTCGGCAAAAATATAAGCGATTATTTTATTGTTGTCTTTGGCGATAAATAAACCTTTATTATTGATGACGCAAGTCAATTGTTCGACTGAAAAGGGAGTGGTGACAAAACCGGATTTCTTTTCTTCTTCGGTCAAATTAGAAACGAGATATAGTTTCTGCAAGTCCAAAATGCCTTCAATATCAATTAATTTAGCTACTTCAAGTTGTATGTTTTCCATTATTTTTAAAGAATTCTAAAGTTGGTTAATTCCCGCACAAAATTAGGAAAAAAACAGGAATCAAAATTATATAGTAGAAGAATCACTTGTCTTAAACAGTGCTTTTTTTAAAGTTTTTGCTTATTTTCGCTAGATGAAAAATATTATTATTACAGGAACTTCAAGAGGAATTGGCTATGAGTTGGCTTTGCAGTTTGCCAAAGCCGGTAATAATGTCTTGGCAATCTCTAGAAAAACTCCTCAAATACTTATTGAAAACCAAAACATCACTTGTCTTTCAGTAGATTTATCAGATGAAAGTGAAATGCATAAAGTAGAAGCTTTCCTCTCTCATTCTTGGGCAACAGTAGATATCATCATTCATAATGCTGGAAGTTTATTATTGAAACCTTTCTCTGAAACTTCTCAAGAAGATTTTGAAAGCATCTATAAAGTAAATGTTTTTGGCGTGGCCAATTTGACTCGTGCTTGCTTGCCTTATTTACAAAAAGGTTCTCACGTGGTTACCATAAGTTCTATGGGAGGAATTCAAGGAAGTCTTAAATTTGCGGGTCTTGCAGCATACAGTTCCAGTAAAGGAGCGATCATTACCTTGTCAGAATTACTCGCCGAAGAGTATAAAGAAAAAGGAATTGCATTTAATGTTTTGGCGCTTGGCGCAGTCCAAACAGAGATGCTTCAAGAGGCTTTTCCGGGTTATGAAGCGCCAATTACTGCAAAAGAAATGTCCGATTATATTTTTGATTTTGCCTTGAACGGGAATAAATATTACAATGGCAAAGTGTTGCAAGTTTCATCTACTAATCCTTAATTAATTTGAGCGAAACTTTATCAAAATACCTTCCAGAACACGCTGTGAAACCAGTTTTCGAATTGATTGTGGTTAATCAAGTGCATCTCAAAATCGTAAATGAGCGAGTAACCAGACACGGTGATTATAGAAAAGGAATGAGCGGGAAACACGAAATAACGGTCAATGCCAGTTTGAATAAGTACAAGTTTTTGATTACGCTGGTTCACGAAATTTCACATTTGGTGGCGTTCGAAAAATTTGGACGCAACATTAAACCACACGGAGGAGAATGGAAGCATTCCTTTCAACGTTTGATGATTCCGTTTATTCGCCCAGAGATTTTTCCGCATCATTTATTGCCTTTATTGGCACGACATTTCAAAAATCCTACCGCAAGTAGTGATACTGACGCCACTTTAGCATTGGCACTCAAACAGTTTGATGAAGAAAACGATAAAAACCATATCTTTGAAATTCCCTTTGGAAGTATTTTCAGAATTCGAAACGGGAAAATTTTTAAAAAAGGCTCCTTAAGAACAAAACGGTTTGAATGTATTGAAATAAGTTCAGGGAGAACCTATCTTTTTAATCCAAATGCTGAAGTGGAATTATTGCCGAGTTGAAAACCTAAATAACAACTCAAAAAATTGAAAGTATAAATCTATTAATATAAAGATTTGTGATGAAGGACATATTCGATTTTTTAATGATATCAGGAGTTTTACTTGGAATTATTTTTATAGTTGCAACACAATTTTCTAAAAACAGAAAAGATAAATCTATTATTTATTTAAATTTAGTAGTTTTATTTATAATGCTCAATAATCTTCAGGCTTTATCCCTTGAAAATATTTTTACGAACACCAATTTTTTTATTCATAGATTACAAATTCCTTGGTATGTACTAATATTTCCGTCTTTTTATACATTTTTAATTTATTATCTAAAGATTGAAAGGAAGAAATCCTCCTTTGTTTATGTTTCTATTTCTTTATTTATATTCGAAATAGCTATAAGAATTGCGATAACCCCTTATTTCTTTCATAATGAAAACAATTTTTTTATTGCAGAATATGCACAAATAGAAGAAATTGTAAACGCTTCCTATTCTATATTTCTCTTTATAAGTGCAATTGTCATACTTTTTAATTATTCAGATTTATACCAACAAGTTTTGACTTTTGATAATGTTAAATGGCTTAAAAATTTTATGTTTTTTGGCAGTTTTGTCATACTTATGTGGATTTGCGCCATATTGTTGAATTTAGACAAAACATTAAATCCACAGGTTTTTATCTATTATCCGTTGCGTTTAAGCAGTACAGCACTTTTGTATTGGATAAGTTATCAAGGTTTTTATAATTATTCCTTGATGGTAGAAAGAATACAATTAAGAAAAGAAATAGAAGCCGAAGAAAAAATAATAAACAATGCTTCAAATGGAAAAGAATCAGAAGAGAATAAGTTCCAAATTATTAAGAATTACATAAAGAAAAACAAAAGGTTTCTTGATCCAGCTTTTAGCTTAGATAGATTATCGTCTGAAATGGGAATTAGTACCAGTAAATTATCTCATTTAATTAATCAGGAAAGTGGATACAATTTTCCTGATTACATTAATCTTTTGCGTGTTGAGAAAGCAAAAAGATATCTAATAAAATCTGATTACTCTGCTTATACAATAGTCGCCATAGGGCTTGAATGTGGTTTTAATTCCAAATCAACCTTTTATTCTGCTTTCAAAAAATTCACTAATGTTACTCCTTCAGAGTTTAAGGGACAATAAAATCCTACTGTCCTAATTTATACAACTTGTCCAGATTTTTATAATTTGGATAAACTTGGATATTCCTTTTTAGCTGTGTTTCTAATTTTGAGTATTAATTTAAAACTTGAAATTATGTTACTATTTATCCTTTATACTTTTTTAAAAAAGTACAGCAATCCTAGTTGGCTAAAGACAAATTTCAAAACAAGTAAATTTCAAAAAGTCAATTTCCACAGCTTTCTAATGGGATTTCTCATACTAGTTATGTCGATTTTTCCAATGTTTTCAAATGCACAATATCTCCAACTTAACTATAGAATAATAAGAAACGGTGATTCGATAGGTTGGTTAAGATTAGAAAAAACCACAACTGGGAATAAAACAGATTTGCTTTTGGTTTCAGAAATTAAAACAAAAATTGTTTTTCCTGTGACGGTTTTTGTAAAAGAATCGTCAACTTTTGAAGGAGGAAAACTGATTTATTCTTCCCAAATTAGAAAAACTAATGGCTATGTTAATTTGGACAAACAAGCTAAACTTACGGGTAATGAATATGAAGTATTAGAAAACGGCGAAAAGGGAAAACTTTCCTTTGGCATTATAAGTTCAAATTTATTATGTCTGTATTTTCAGGAGCCAATAGATTCTCAAACTTTGTATTCCGAAAATCAGCAATGCTTTGTCAAAGTTACAAGAACAAACGATGGTGGGTACAGAGTAAAGTTCCCAAATGGCAATTCTAATTGCTATTATTATAAAGAAGGTGTTTGCACTAAAATAAAAATTATGCACACTTTTTACTCAGCTGAAATAATTCTTAACCCTTTAATCAATAGTTATGCAAGCAACAAATAGTTTACTATATGTCATCAGTTATGTGTTATTTTTTGGATTTAGCTGGATGTGTAAAATCAAAGGAATCCATAGATTAATCAATGATGATGGGGTTTTTACTAAAAAACCAAAAGGTCTAATTAATGCTCATATTATTGGGGCAATATGGCTAGGACTCGTTCCCGTAATTTTTTTGAAACAATCAATATTTAAAGTTTTAACTGAAATTAAAATACCAGTAAGTTTTATTATAGTACTATTCTTTTTCGTTTTAATTTTAATTATAACAATAGCTTTTGAACAAAGTAGAAAAGCTTACGAAAAAAGCCAAAGTTCTTCTGAAAGCTTTGCTCGATTATCATCAAAATTTTTCAATTCCTATTTTATTGTTAGGGCTTTATTCCTGTTTTCTTATGAATTATGGTTCAGAGGATTTTTGCTTTTCGGATGTATTCATAGGTTTGGAATCCCTTTAGCTATTTTTATAAATGTTACTGTTTATGTTTTTCTACACATCTTTAATGGCAAAAATGAAGCTTTAGCTTGTATTCCATTCGGTCTTTTAGTTTGTTTTTTTAGCATAATATTTAACTCCGCTTTAGCAGCGATAATGCTTCATATGGGTTTTTCACTGGCATATGAAATTAATATTTACCGATTAAATTTAATTAACTCTAAAACTGCAAAATCATGAAAATTTTAGTAACAGGCGCAACAGGATATTTAGGATATCGGCTTGCTCTTAGCTTGGCCGAGCGCAATGATGAGGTACATATTTTGGTACGAAATCCTAATTCTCAGAATATCCCTCAGCATAAAAACATCAGTGTGTTTTTTGGCGACATCACAGATAAATCCTCCATAACAGAAGCTATTGATGGATGCGAACAAGTTTATCATACAGCTGCATTAGTAAAAGCGTTTGACAAGGATGCTTCCCTTTTTTACAAAGTAAATGTTGAAGGAACTCGAAATCTATTGGATTTAGCTCTTGAAACAGGTGTTAATAGATTTGTATATACCAGTAGTTGCAGTGTCATTGGTGCAACCATACAAGAGCCGATGTGTGAAAACGACACTCGAATCACTCCACTTGATAATGATTATGATGCCACAAAATACCAAGCTGAAAACCTGGTGAAGGAATATAATAATAAAGGATTGCAAACAGTGATTGTTTCTCCATCAAAGGTATTTGGGCCAAGCGGTTTTGAAACTAAAACAATCTCTGTAAACACGATTATAAATAAATTTATTAATGGTGAATTTACTTTTATTCCTAAGCCAAGCAAACTAGTCGCTAATTACTGCTTAATTGATGATGTAGTTGAGGGTCACAGACTTGCGATGTCTAAAGGTAAAGCAGGTGAAAATTATATACTTGGAGGAGAAAATATTTCTTTTGAGACGCTTTTTCAAACGATAGGTACTTTATCAGAAAAGAAGGGTAAACTTATTGAAATTCCTAAAATCATTATGAAAATTTTTGCCATAATGCAATGGATAAAATTTAAAATTACTAATAAAGAACCATTAATAACAGAAAATAGTATAAGGCAAATTTACTGCAATAAAATTTTCAGCAGTGAGAAAGCTATCGACAATTTAGGATATAAAATCACTCCTTTGAGAGAAGGACTTCAACAAACTATTCACTTTTTAAAAAATCAATATCATGTCTAAAAATTTATACACTTTGATAACCGGCGCCAGTGAAGGATTTGGGAGAGCATTGGCAACTGAATGTGCGTCCAGAAAAATGAACTTAATTCTAGTGGCGTTGCCTGACCCTAAACTTCAATTTCTAGCCGAGACTTTAATCCAAAAATACGCGATTGATGTAATTGCGATAGAAAAAGACCTTTCAATTGAAGAGAATTGTGTAATGCTTTATAAACAAGTAGAAGAGCTAAACCTTTCTGTTAATATGCTTATTAATAATGTTGGAATTAGCAGCACTATGTTTTTTGGTGAAGGAAGTATCGATTTCTACCAAAAGCAAGTAAAATTAAATGTTGTAACAACTACCTTACTTACTAGTTTGTTTCTTAGAATGTTGGAAACTAATAAGCCTTCTCATATTTTAAACGTAGGAAGCCTTAGCTGCTTCTTTTATCTGGCAAAAAAACAAGTGTATGGTGCTACTAAATCCTATGTGTATTCTTTTTCGAAAAGTCTCCGTGGAGAATTGAGTTCAAAGGGTATAAATGTGAGTGTAGTATGCCCAGGTGGAATGAACACAAATCCAACAATAATAAAGACAAATAAGGCTAATAATTGGCTAGCGCGTCAATCAATAATGGATCCCGAAGATGTCGCTCCAATAGCTATAAAAGGGTTATTAAATCGAAAGGAAATTATTATTCCTGGGCGTATGAACAAACTATTTCTGATAATAGATAAATTGGTGCCCTCATTCTTAATTAAAATGATTGCCAATAATCATGTGAATAAGTTTAAGTCATACAACATTGGAAATGAAACCATAAATAACACTGTCTTTAATAGATTACTGGAAACAACAAATTGATTAATTTTTAAACAACCATAATTATGAAAAACTCAATCCTTTATTTGCTAGCAATCTTGTTCTTGTTGCAAAGTTGCACTACTTACAAAACATTAGATTTAAACGAAACACCTTTAAAACTAGGAGGGACCTATAAAATTAGGCAAGACGACAAATTTATTAAAGCAAAACTAAGAACAGTTAGTGACAGCTCAATAACGGTTGTCGTTGACAAAAACGAAAGAATAATCCTTTTACCAGAAATTAAAGAAATAAAAGAAAGAAAAATATCTGCCCTGAAAACCACGGGGTTAATTTTATCTCTAATGGCAATAGGAGGATTAATGTGGTCTGCTTCAACGATAGAAATTTTTCCTGGAACAGAGTCGCTTGGAGGAGCTTTTTAACCGGCTGACAAATACTTGGGCATAATTATTTTAGAAACTAATTATGCCCAAGACTTTAATTGTAATTATATTTACACTATGTTAAAAACACTACTATTCATATTGTTTTTATTACTCTCGAATTTATGCATTTCGCAGCAATATGTAGATTTATTTTCCATCAATTATGGAAAATCTGCTGCAACTGGCTATGAAAATAATTACCAGACTACAACAATTACAAATTTAGATGCCGATCTTACCTTACCAATTAAGTTGAATGAAAAATATGCGATTATTTCAGGTTTAGATTTTAGTAATAATACCTTGCAGTTATTCCCTGATGTAAACGACAACAATCTATATTTAACGCGGATAAAAGCAGGAATTAATATAACTCATTCTGAGCGTTGGAGTGGAACTTATTTGCTTCTTCCCAAAATATCTTCGGATTATATAAATTTAAGTATGGAAGATTTTTATATTGGAGGAGTGGCAGTTTTGAAATACAAAAAAAGCAAAAACTTAAGCTATAAATTTGGACTTTATGCAAGCAATGAAGCTTTTGGTTTATTTATCTCTCCTTTAATCGGGCTTTATTATATGAGTCCAAGCTCTCGTTTTGAAATGAATTTGTATTTGCCTAACAATGCCGATTTGAATTATAGTTTAACTAATAAAACAAAAATAGGAACTGATTTTGTTGCTCGAGGGAAAAGTTTCAAACTCACAACTGATAGTGTACGTTCCTCTTACGCCGAAAATAATTCCTTGGAATTTTCTTCTTACCTGCAAAATAATTCACTCAATAAAAATGTACTTATTCGCATAAAATTGGGACTCTCTACTAATAGTTTTGAAGTTTATCCCATTGACCAAAAAATAGCTTTTGCAACTACTCTATTCAAATTTGGAGATAACAGAACGCAATTAAACACTAATTTATCAAGCAGTCCTTTCATTAAGATTGAAGCTATATATCGATTTGACATTGCTTCTAAGTAAGAAACGATAATTAAAAAGGTTAAGTGATTGCAGGTTCTTAATTAAAATATCTAAACCACTATTTTTATTTTCTGTTTTCCACCAAATGATTTACTATTTTTGTGTAATAATAAAAAATGAGAATGCTTAATTCTCGCAACTACTATGAACAAAAATTATTACGCAATATTAATGGCTGGCGGTGTTGGATCAAGGTTTTGGCCAGTAAGCACAACTGAATTCCCAAAACAGTTTCACGATATGCTTGGCGCAGGTGAAACTTTAATCCAGAAAACGTTTAGCAGATTATCGAAATTGATTCCGGTTGAAAACATTCTGATTTTAACCAACGAGAAATACAACTCAATAGTTTTAGAACAGTTACCTATGGTTAAGCAAGAGCAAGTTTTGCTTGAACCTGCAATGCGGAATACTGCTCCCTGCATTTTATATGCTTCTCTTAAAATTCAAAAACAAAACCCAGATGCCGTTATGGTGGTTGCGCCAAGCGATCACTGGATTGAAGATGAAAATGCTTTTACAGAAAACTTACAACAATGTTTTGATTTTTGTGCCAAAGAAAACGCCTTGATGACTCTCGGAATTCAACCTACATTCCCTAATACGGGTTTTGGTTATATAGAATTTGATAAAAAAGATAATAATCCAATAAAAAAAGTTTCGCAATTTCGTGAAAAACCAGATTACGAAACAGCCAAATCTTTCTTAAAAAGCGGCAATTTTCTTTGGAATGGCGGAATTTTTATATGGAGTGTAAAATCGATAACTGAAGCTTTCGAAAAATTTCAGCCGCAAATGAATGCTTTATTTCAAAAAGGAATGGAAAGCTACAACACAGCTGAAGAGAAATCTTTTATTGAAGAAAATTATGCTTTGGCCGAAAATGTTTCTATTGATTATGCTGTAATGGAAAGCGCCAAAAATGTATATGTACTTCCTGCAACTTTCGATTGGAACGACTTAGGGACTTGGGGCTCTTTGCACGAAAAATTGGATAAAGATGAAAACAACAATGCAGTGGTAAACGCAACTGTTTTATTAAAAAATGCTTCGAGTAATATTATCAGTACATCTAAAGATAAATTGGTAATCATTGATGGACTTGAAGATTATATCATTGTAGATAAAGACAATGTTTTGTTGATTTACCCAAAAAGCAAAGAACAGGAAATAAAGGGGATAGTAAATGGCTTAAAATAATTTTTAGTCATTTGCTGTAACTCAAAACCCAAATTCAATAAGAAAATCAGTGCCTAAAAAAGAAAACCAACTTTTTATTTATTTAGCTTTTGCATCTATTTACATTGTATGGGGAAGCACCTATTACTTTATTTTTTTAGGACTAAAAACCATTCCTCCATTTATGTTGATGGGATTTCGTTTTGTAATATCAGGATTGTTATTGCTTATTTTGCTTAAAAAACAAGGCAATTTACAACTGCCAAAACAACAAGATATTTTAAAAAACGCAATATACGGATCACTTATGCTTGTTGGCGGTACAGGTTCAATAATGTGGGCTGAGCAGTATGTTCCCACAGGAATTGCCTCTATTTTGGTTTGTAGTTTGCCCTTTTGGTTTTTAGTTTTGGATTATCCAAAATGGAAAGAAAATTTTTCCAACATAAGTTCGCTTTTAGGATTAATCATAGGATTTTCAGGAATTTTTATTCTTTTTGGAGGGAATAATTCAATGGTTTCGACCCATTTTGTGTTGGGTATTTGTGTGATAATAATTGGTGGAATATTATGGGGTTTAGGTTCCTTGTTTTCGAGATACTATCCTACATCTTTACCTACTATGATGAACGTTGCATTGCAATTTATTTCCGCTGCGATTGTTTGCTTGATGATTTCCTATTTTGCATATGAAACGGAAGATTTTCATTTTAGAAATGTTTCTTTGATGTCTTGGTTAAGCACTATTTATCTGGGTGTTTTTGGTATTTTGGCTTATGGAGCTTATGTTTGGTTGATTACCAAACGGTCATTAATACAAGTTGGGACTTATGTTTATATAAATCCGGTTATTGCAATTTTTTTAGGTTGGATGTTTGCCAAAGAAACTATAAACACAAAACAATTACTGGCTTTATTAATAATTCTAATAGGTGTTGTTTTGATAAATTGGTCAGAATATCGTAAAAAAATATTTAATTAGAAAAGCAAGTGATTATTCACTGAGATATGCTTCTCTAACTTTTTTGAATAAATTTGAGGAGTAAACAAAGTCAACAATAGCCTCATTATCTGTCCTAAAAATTTCTTCTTTTGTACCTTCCCACTCTTTTAATCCATCTTTTAAAAAGATAATGTTTTCTCCAATTTCCATCACGGAGTTCATATCGTGCGTGTTAATGACTGTGGTAATATTATATTCTTCGGTAATTTCCTTGATAAGATTATCAATCAAAGTAGCCGTGTTTGGATCTAAACCTGAATTGGGTTCATCGCAAAAAAGATATTTAGGATTATTTACGATGGCACGAGCAATGGCAACACGTTTTTGCATTCCACCTGAAATTTCCGAAGGTAATTTATGATGCGTATCAATTAGATTTACTCTTTTTAGAACAAAATCAACGCGATCCTGAATTTTATATTTGTCATCATTGGTAAACATTCTTAACGGAAACCCCACGTTTTCTGATACTGTCATGGAGTCAAATAAAGCACTTCCTTGAAAAAGCATTCCGATTTCAGTTCTCAATTCTCGCTTCTCATCCGAACTAAGGTCAGAGTAAATTCTGCCGTCAAAAGAAATAGTTCCTACTTCGGGCGTAAAAATTCCAAGTAATGATTTTAATAGAACCGTTTTCCCAGAACCACTTTGACCAATGATTAAATTAGTTTTTCCGGTTTCGAAAACAGTGGAAACCCCTTTAAGAATTTTGGTACCACCAAATGATTTTTCTATGTTTTTTATTTCTATCATTAGGTTAAGAGTAATTGAGTTAGAATATAATTCATCAAAATAATCATAACCGATGTCCAAACAAACGCAACGGTACTGGCTTTACCCACTTCAAGAGCACCACCTTTCATATAATAACCGTGGAAAGAAGGAATTGAAGCTAGTAATATTCCAAAAATAAAAGTTTTAATAAAGGCATAAGTGACGTGAAACGGAATAAAATTAATTTGGACGCCCTCAATAAAATCAGTACTTGTTCCAAACCCTCCGTAAACTGTAGCGATATATCCTCCAAAAACGCCTAAAAACATACTAATTCCTATTACAAAAGGATATAGTAGAATGGCAATTAGTTTTGGAAACACAAGATAATTCAATGAATTTACACCCATAACTTCTAGTGCATCAATTTGTTCTGTGACACGCATCGATCCAATGCTGGATGTTATGAAGGAACCCATTTTACCCGCCATAATTACGGAAATAAAGGTTGGTGCAAATTCTAATATTACTGATTCCCTAGTGGCAAAACCAATAAGGTTTTTTGGAATTAACGGATTGTTCAGGTTTAGTGCAGTTTGTATAGACACAACGCCACCTACGAAAAAGGAAATAAAAGCCACAATTCCAAGTGAATCTATAATCAAATCATCTATTTCTTTGAAAATAAGGCCTCTCATTACAGACCATTTTGTCTGTTTGCTGAAAATTTCTTTCCACATCAAAAAGTATTTTCCTATCTGAGATAAATAGCGAATGAGCATCATAGTTTTTAAATATTGTCAAAAATAGTTATAAGTTGTGAGTTATCCGCTTTTTAAAGGAGGGAACGCTAAAAAATTTTATTTTTCATTTTTTGCAAACGATACTTTCTGATAAATTTTGCCTGCTCATTTGTAACTAAATATGGAGTTTTTGAGGATTTGGCTTTCAAAAAGCCTTTTATATAATCAAAAAAGAGTAATGGTTTCTTTTTCATCATCGCTAGTTTTGCCGAAGCAATAGTAGTTATGAAAAATCCGTAGCCCAAAGTGTAAAATGCCTCTCCTTGTTTATAACGAGCGGTTTTATTGTAGTTTGCACCAGTTGGTTTCAGGTGTTTTACGATTAATGAATCATCGGTAATAACTTTCCAATTATAGAATTTACAAAGTAATTCATCAACTGTGTCCCAACCCATTGCTGGTTTTAAGTTCCCCATTTGTTCAAAAAATGCTTTTCTATAGGCTTTAAAAGCTCCCCGAATATGATCCTTGTCGGTTAAGTTTTCTAAAATCCAATTGCCATTTTTTTCGATGTAGGCAAATCCACCAGCCATTCCCACTTTTGAATCTTGTTCGAAAATAGAAGAAATGCGTTCAAAATAATTATTGGGCAAAATTAAATCGGCATCCAATTTTACAATAATATCATAATCATTGTCCAAGGTTTCAAAACCTTTATGAAAAGCCTGAATGACTTTACTTCCCGGCAAATGTATCGCCTCGGACGTTTTGTTTACTAAAGTTATGAATGGGTTTTCTTTGGCAAAAGCCAAAACAATTTCGGCAGTTTTATCAGTAGAATTATCGTTGACAACAACTACTTTTTTTGGCAGTAATGTTTGCGATATCAAGGATTGCAATGTTAATGCAATGAAATCTTCTTCGTTGTGCGCTGGAATGACAATATAATATTTCATAAACTAAAGACTATTTTACCTTTTCAGCGTATACAATATAATATCTTGGTGTAAAAAACCGCAATAAAGGTCTGAATCCAATTTTCTTTACAGGATGCGTAAATTTTTCTCTGTCGATGATTTTCCAACCTGTTTTTTCTAAAAGCCAGTCTAACTGCCAATCTTCAAATTCGTGGTAATGTCTGTCCCACATATCGGTTTTACTACGATAGGCTGGCGAAAACCACAACCGCAATGGAATTGAAATAAGCAATTTGTCAGATTTTACATTTTTTAATATTGTGTAGGGATTTAATAAATGTTCGAAGATTTCAAAAGCAGTAAAAACCGTATATTTTTCGCTTTGCAATGCAGTTTGATTGTTGTCTAAGTCTTCTCCTGTTGTATTTATTACTTGAAAACCTTCGGCTTTCATAATTTTAGAAAAAGGATTTTCCACGCCTAAATCAAAAATAATTTCGTTTGTGGAAATGTGTTTTTTAAAAAATTCTAAAGTATGTTTGAATCTCTTATTTGGAAATGTTTTTTCGTACATAGTCATTGCGAGGAACGAAGCAATCTCTCGTTCTTGAGTTTAATTATGTTATAAAGTTTAAGGTTTAAAGTTCTCAAATGTGACAACCTTAAACCTTAAATTCTAAACTTTTTATTTTTTAATATCTATAAACAAAGGCGTTGACATTCATTCCTGCTCCAACGGATGCAAAGATAATAACATCTCCTTTATGTATTTCCTGATTTTCGATTTTTCCTCTAATCAATAAATCGAAAAGGGTAGGGACGGTCGCCACACTGCTGTTTCCAAGTTCGTGAATACTCATTGGCATAATGTCTTTTGGGACTGATTTGCCGTACAATTTGTAAAAACGATGAATGATGGCTTCATCCATTTTTTCGTTGGCTTGATGAATGAGAATTTTTTTCACGTCGTCAATACCTAATCCGCTTTGGTCAAGACAGCTTTTCATTGCTGCAGGAACTTGACTTAATGCGAATTCATAAATTTTCCGCCCATACATTTTTATGTATTTAATATCTGGGTCTAAATCTGGATTGTATGATTTTCCAAAAAACAAATAACCTGCTTCGTCATAAGCAAAAGTGGCACTTTCATAAGATAGTAGCCCCGTTTCATCGTCTGAAGCTTCAATAATGGTTGCGCCGGCACCGTCAGAATAAATCATAGAATCTCTATCGTGATCATCAACAACTCTGGAAAGTGTTTCGGAACCTATTACTAAACAGCGTTTTGCCATTCCTGATTTGATAAAAGCATTGGCTTGAAGAACGCCTTCTATCCATCCTGGACAACCAAAAAGGATATCGTAAGCGACGCATTTCGGATTTTTTATTTGCAATTTATGTTTAACGCGTGTGGCTAAACTTGGAATCATATCGGATTGATTTGTTCCATATTTAACATCACCAAAATTGT
Source organism: Flavobacterium sp. (assembly GCF_043780635.1). GTDB lineage: Bacteria > Bacteroidota > Bacteroidia > Flavobacteriales > Flavobacteriaceae > Flavobacterium. The sequence goes on along the minus strand of NZ_JAYWCK010000039.1, from coordinate 5,283 downwards.
GAGCGAAAATGATATAATCTATGGTTTCGGGATCGATTCCTGCGTTTTCAATTGCTTTTTGTGAAGCCAAAAAAGCCAAATCAGAGGAACATTGTTCTGGTGCAGCATAACGTCTTTGTTCGATTCCTGTAATGCTTTTAAATTTTCCGATTACAACTTCATTTGGGTATCCAAAAGGACTGCCATCGTCATTCAAAAACACATGTTTGTCAAAATCAATATTGGCAACTTTTATTTCGGGAATGTAACTCCCTACTCCGGTTATTTTAATTTTCATTGGAAATAAATAAATAATATTATGCTAATTTAAAGATAAAAAATGATATTATTAGATAAAATTTACTATGCGTGCATATAATTATATAATAGTATGCTTTTGAGTAAAATATTGATGATTTGTTAAAAAAAACAACAAAAAAACTACATTTTTATTCTCATTACTGTTGCAATAGACAAAGCTCTTGTTTTCATATTTTCTGCTACTTGTCCGACAAAGTTTTCGTCAATTGTTATATTGAAATAGTTGAGCCAAATTGCGAAATGTTCCTCCGAAAGTTTTGTTTTTTGGTTTAAATCCATATGAATTTGGAGTACATTTTTTCGGTAGTTTCCAGTGTCAAAAAGAATTTGTTCCCAGAAATCAACTAACTCCAATAAATGTGGAGCTAAATCTATTTTGGCCACCTTAATAAATATGAAACTGATTTTGCTGTCGGCGAGCAATTTCAAATAGAATTCACTCATCAATAAATGCAAATCTTCGCGGGTTTGGATGTCTCTCATTATGTTTGTTTAAAAAAAATGTCCCGATTTCTCGAGACATTTCAGTTATATATTAGTTTTCCATATAAGCTTCAATTGGAGCGCAACTGCAAACCAAGTTTCGGTCACCATAAGCATCATCAGCTCTGCGAACTGTAGGCCAGAATTTGTTTTCTGCAATATAATCCAATGGGAAAGCAGCTTGTTCTCGGCTGTATGGAAAATTCCAAACATCGGCAGTTAGCATCACTAAAGTATGGGGCGAATTTTTTAATACATTGTTTTTGTCCTCCAATGTAGCAGCTTCAATTTCTTTTCTGATGGAAATCATCGCATCGCAAAAACGGTCTAATTCTTCCAAGTTTTCGCTTTCGGTGGGTTCAATCATCAAGGTTCCGGCCACAGGAAATGAAACCGTAGGTGCATGGAAGCCATAATCCATCAAACGTTTTGCAATGTCCGTAACTTCGATTCCTTTTTGTTTGAAAGGGCGACATTCCAAAATCATTTCGTGAGCGGCACGACCCATTTCTCCAGAATATAAAGTGTCGTAATGACCGTTTAATTTTTCCTTGATATAATTGGCGTTTAAGATGGCATATTTTGTGGCATCTGTAACACCTTCTGCCCCTAACATCGAAATGTAGCCGTAAGAAATCAAGCAAACTAAAGCGGAACCCCAAGGGGCTGCAGAAATAGCCGTAATAGCGTTATCTCCACCTGTTGCAACTATTGGATTTGATGGTAAAAACGGTACTAATTGTTTGGCCACACATATTGGTCCAACACCTGGTCCTCCACCTCCGTGAGGAATTGCGAAAGTTTTATGTAAGTTCAGGTGACAAACGTCAGCTCCAATGGTAGCAGGATTTGTCAAACCCACTTGTGCATTCATATTGGCACCATCCATATAAACTTGTCCTCCGTTATCGTGGATGATCTGAGTGATTTCCCTGATGGCGCTTTCAAAAACACCGTGAGTGGACGGATACGTTACCATCAAACAAGCTAAATCGTCTTTGTGTTGAATGGCTTTTTCACGTAAATCTTCCACATCGATATTTCCGTTTTCCAAAGTTTTGGTAACAATAACTTTCATTCCAGCCATCGCTGCCGAAGCGGGATTTGTTCCGTGTGCAGATGAAGGAATAAGAGCTACATTTCTATGATGATCGCCACGAGATTGATGATAAGCACGAATAACCATAAGTCCTGCATATTCTCCTTGTGCGCCAGAATTAGGCTGTAAAGTAGTTCCTGCAAAACCAGTAATTACATTTAATTGCTGTTCTAATTTTCGCAACATTTCCTGATAGCCTTGTGCTTGATCAAGTGGTGCAAATGGATGAATGTTGTTCCAATTGGCATTGCTTAATGGCAACATTTCTGATGCGGCATTCAACTTCATTGTGCAAGAACCAAGAGAAATCATCGAGTGATTCAAAGATAAATCTTTACGTTCCAACATTTTGATGTAACGCATCAAAGCTGTTTCTGAATGGTATTTATTGAAAACTTCGTGTTGTAAAAATGTCGAAGTTCTTTCTAAAACAGAAGGAAAATGATTGGTTTCAGATAATACTTCAATTGCTGTAGCCTGAGTACCTTTTGCAGAAGCGAAAATCGAAACTATTTTATTCAAATCAGCAATGCTTGTGGTTTCGTTCAATGAAATAGACACCGTATTTTCGTCGATATAATAGAAATTGACTTCGTTTTGTTCTGCAATGACACGAACTTTTTTGGCATCAGCTTTCACAACAATAGTATCAAAGAAAGCAGTATTGGTTTGTTGTAAACCTAATTTTTCTATTTCGTTTGACAAAGTTGCTGTCAAAGAATGAATTTTATTGGCAATATATTTCAAACCTTTTGGTCCGTGATAAACGGAATACATTCCCGCCATAACCGAAAGTAAAACTTGTGCTGTACAAATATTTGAAGTCGCTTTATCACGTTTGATGTGTTGTTCGCGAGTTTGCAAAGCCATTCGTAGCGCACGATTCCCATCAGTGTCAATAGTAACTCCTATAATCCTTCCCGGCATGCTTCTTTTATATTCGTCTTTTGTGGCAAAATAAGCAGCGTGCGGTCCGCCATAACCTAAAGGAATCCCGAAACGTTGCGTGGTTCCAAGAACGACAGAAGCTCCCATTTCTCCTGGAGGAGTTAGTTTCGTCAAGCTTAAAAGATCAGCTGCAACTGCAACTTTTATTTCGTTTGATTTTGCTTTGGCAATAAAATCAGCATAATCGTAAACCTGTCCAAATTTTCCCGGATATTGAAGTATGGCTCCAAAAAACTCAGTTGAAAAATTAAATGTTTCGTGATTTCCAATTACCAATTCCACACCAATTGGATTAGATCGAGTTTGCAAAACAGACAATGTTTGCGGTAAAATTTCTTCGGAAACGAAGAATTTATTGATGTTGTTTTTCTTTTGGTCACGAGAACGAACGTCAAATAGTAGCGCCATCGCTTCGGCAGCGGCAGTTCCTTCGTCGAGTAAAGAGGCATTGGCGATTTCCATTCCGGTTAATTCGATAACCATAGTTTGGAAATTCAAAATAGCTTCAAGACGACCTTGTGCAATTTCGGCTTGATAAGGTGTGTAAGCGGTGTACCATCCTGGGTTTTCAAAAATATTTCTTTGAATTACGGCAGGAACAATGGCTTGATTGTATCCCAAACCAATATAGGTTTTGAAAACTTTATTTTTATTACCCAATTCCGAAATATGGTTTGAATATTCATATTCAGTCATTGCCGGGTCTAAATTTAGTGGTGTTTTTAAGCGAATATTATCAGGAAGAGTTTCGTAAATGAGTTGTTCCATTGATTCAACTCCAATGGTTTTCAACATAATTTGAAGGTCATTTTCTCTTGGCCCAATGTGTCTTAAAGCAAAAGCATCTGTTTTCATGTAGTGATAAAAGTGTTGTTTTTTGAGCCGCAAATTTATGGATTATTATCAGAAAAAAGGGTGAATAAGGGATTGATTTTTAGTAATTTTTCAACCAAAAGACGTTCTTGTTAACAGTTTTGTTATTTTTGTTCAATGAGGATTTTTAAGAAAATATTCAATTTTTATATTGACGGTAGTATTCACGTGGCTTTGTCTTGTTATGCATTGGTTTGTATGACTCAACAAATGTTTCAAGTTTCCCAAGATGAAACAACGGCTTATTTTGCTTTTTTCGGCACAATTGTGGGCTACAATTTTGTGAAATATGAAGCTTTGGCTAGAGCAAAAAAAGCACAAATGCGAAACGAACTAAAAGCAATTTCAATACTAAGTTTTTTGTCTTTACTAGCGGTTGGGTTTTATTTTTTTCAATTGCAAAGGATAACTCAAATTGTTTCTGTTGCTTTTTTGATTTTGACATTATTATATACGCTTCCTTTTTTCCCAAATAGGGAAAATGCGCGAAACTGGGCTGGTCTAAAAATATATATTGTGGCTTTATGTTGGGTTGGCGTAACTGTCGTTTTGCCTGTTTTGAACGCTGAAATTAATATTACTTCTGATTTTTATCTAAAATGCATTCAACGCTTTATTTTGATTTTTGTTTTTATTTTGATTTTTGAAATCATTGATTTAGCGAATGATGATCCCTATTTGCAAACCGTTCCGCAACAAATAGGAGTGAGGCCGACTAAAATTGCTGGAATACTGCTTTTGATTCCGTTTTATTTTTTAGAATTTTTGAAAACTAATTTTGATCAAAAACAGCTAATTGTTAATCTGATTTTAGTGAGTATTATTTCTTTGTTTCTACTTTTTGCCAATGAAAAAAGCTCTAAATATTACACTTCTTTTTGGGTCGAAAGTATTCCGATATTGTGGTGGTTGATGTTGGTTTTTATTCAATAAAAAAACCGAAACACTTCTATTTCGGTTTTCATAAATTCTACAACAATCCAGCTCTTTTCAACAGCGCTTCGGGTTTTGGCTCTTGTCCTCTAAAGCGTTTATACAAAATCATTGGATGTTCTGTTCCTCCTTGTGAAAGAACGTTATCCTTGAATTTTCTTGCAACTTCCTTGTTGAAAATTCCGTTTTCCTGAAAATATTCAAAAGCATCAGCATCCAAAACTTCTGCCCATTTGTAGCTATAATAGCCAGAAGAGTAACCGCCTTGAAAAATATGAGAAAAAGCAGTACTCATTGCATTTTCTTTCACATCAGGATATAATTGTGTGGCTGCAAATTGCTCTAATTCGAAGGCCTTAATATCTGTAATATTCGAAGGGTCTTGACCGTGCCAACCCATATCCAATAAACCAAAACTCAATTGGCGCATTGTTGCTATTCCTTCCTGAAAACTAGCGCTTTCTTTGATTTTGTGTACCAATTCCATCGGAATCATTTCTCCGGTTTTATAATGATAAGCGAACAAAGCCAACGCTTCCGGCTCGTAGCACCAGTTTTCCATAATCTGACTTGGCAATTCTACAAAATCCCAATATACAGAAGTTCCGGATAGACTTGGATACGTTGTGTTGGCCAACATTCCGTGC
>NZ_JAYWCK010000038.1:0-12262 GCF_043780635.1 Flavobacterium sp. | reverse complement strand
TTTGGATTGTATGGAAAATTACGCACACAAGAAGGTGTTACAGACTGGAATCGCTATTGGTTTCAAAGTATTCGATCTGATGATGCTGCAAAAGGAAGTACTCCCACTGATGCTGCCACATTAGGAAATGTAATGGACAATTTTCAATATTCACCAACCGAGTTTGCTTCGAACTGGAACGGTCATTACAGCTTGATATTTGCCTGCAATGATTTAGTTGTTACTGTAGAAACCTCGGGAGCAACAGACCAAGGCAGTATTATTAATGAAGCCGAGGCTAAAGCCATAAGAGCATTTGCCTATTTTGATTTGCGTCGTGATTATGGAGAAGTTCCCATTATTTTGAATAAAGTTGTTAACCCTAGTGATGGTGTTAAAGCAAAAAACACTGTAGCCGAAGTGGATGCCCAAATCATAAGCGATCTAGAATTTGCTGCTAAATATTTACCATTAAGCTGGCCATCATACCCAGGAAGAGCCACAAAAGGGTTTGCCAATAGCCTTTTGGCAAAATTGTATTTGTATCAAGGAGAATGGAAAAAATCGCTGGAAAAAAGTGAAGAAGTAATCAAATCAGGACAATATAAATTGATGGATTCTTATGAAACTTTGTTTACAGAAGCGGGCAACAATTCAACAGAGACTGTTTTTGAAGTCCAGTTTTTAGTTATAGGAACAACCTATTACACTAATAATTATTTTGAGTCACAAGGGGTTCGAGGTTCAGGAACTTGGGATTTAGGATGGGGTTTTAATGTGCCTACACCACCTTTAATTAATTCCTACGAATTTAGTGACCCAAGAAAAGCTGCAACTATTCTTTATTCAGGACAAAGTGATGGATTAGGAAATATACTTCCTGCTAGTCCACCTTTGGCTCAATTGTATTGGAACAAGAAAGCGTATACACTTCCTGATGAAAGGAAAAATTTTGGGGTAAATAAAAATTATTGGGAGAACCCAAAACTTATGAGATATGCCGATGTATTGTTAATGGCGGCAGAAGCGGCCAATGAAGATGGAAATTCAGGTCTGGCTGCAACTTATTTAGAAGTAGTTCGAAAAAGAGCTAGGGGAGCAAACAATAGTATTTTACCTGTAAGATCTGGCGGACAATCTGCTATGAGAGACTACATTAAAAAAGAAAGAAGAATCGAATTTGCATTAGAGGGCGAACGATTTTATGATCTCGTTCGATGGGGTGATGCAGCAACAGTTCTTGGTGGAAAAGGATATCAAGCCAAACACATGTATTATCCAATTCCACAAACAGCCATTGATCAATCTGGTGGAGTTTTAAAACAAAATCCAAATTATTAATAACAATTCAATACTAAATAAAATGAAAATTAATAAATCATTTATAAAAAAAGCTTTTGGAATAGCATTTATTTCATTAGTATTTATTGGATGTCAAAATATGGATAGACCTGAACTGGGTGATTATCCAAAAGACGCCAATGCCCCAGGAGGTCCTTTAAAGTTCTATGTAGCTTTTGATGGCACGACTACCAATTCATTAATGAATGCAGTTGATAGTATTCGCGCCAAGTTCCCAACAAATAACCCATTAGAATCAACCGCAGGAATTTCTGGAAAAGGACTAAAAGGAGGAAAACCTAAATTGTTTGTTTCCTATTCAAAACCAAATGATTTTGTGGCAAATTCCGCGAGTTTTACCATTGCTTTTTGGTCAAAACATGGCTCTCCAACGCAAACAGAATTTGCTTTTAGCGTATTAGCCGATAATTGGGCCAAAGCCAATATGTTTTGTTTATTCGAAGGATCTGTTGATTCTCCAACAATTAAGTTTTTTATTGACGAGCAACCAGGGGATAAATGGTTTGAATGGTTGAACACCGATAAAATCCCTGGGGTATATGACGGTCAATGGCATCATTTAGCCTTTGTATATGATGGTGCGACATCGGGAATGACACTATATAAAGATGGTGTTGCATTTGCCACAAAAACATGGACAAATCACGGTAATATAAAACTAAAAGATTCAAATGTTTTAGGTTTTAGAATTGGTGGTGCAGGAAATCCTGCTGAGGGCTGGATGAATTCCTGGACAGGTGATTTAGACCAATTCAGAATGTATGGAAAAGCACTTACCGTTGCAGAAATTAATGAATTGTACACCAAGAAAAAATAATTAAACACGAAACTTGCCAAAGCATTTGCTTTGGCAAAAGTTTTATTAAAAAAAATAGATGAAAACTTTTAAATTTTATGCTTTTGTATTTTTGTTTTCAATCCTAAGTTGCAGCAGTAGTAGCGATGCTCCAACACCAACTCCGACGCCTACACCGACACCAACACCAACTCCACTTACGGATGTTCAAGCGATGGATCAAGTGCAAAAAGACGCCATAAAATATTTTTGGGAATATGCAGAAACAAATTCAAAATTAGCCAGAGAACGATACCATCCGGATAATCCGGGTTTTGATGCCTATATTGTAACTACCGGTGGTTCTGGTTTTGGACTAATGTCAATAGTCGTAGGTGTAGAAAGAGGCTTCATTCCAAGAGCAGAGGCGGTTTCCAGACTTGCAATTGCATTGAATTTTCTTGAAAAAGCAGATCGATTTCATGGTGCGTGGTCCCATTGGATAAATGGGGAAACAGGTCACGTAATCCCTTTTGGGACTATAGATAATGGCGGTGATCTTGTAGAAACATCATTCCTTTGCCAAGGCTTACTTACTATCAGGGAATATTTTAAAACCGGGAATGCAGCCGAACAAGCATTGGCGACTAAAGCGGATGATTTATGGAAAGGCGTAGAATGGGATTGGTACACAAAAGGCGAAAACGCTTTATATTGGCATTGGTCACCTAATTATGCTTGGCAAATGAATTTTAAATTAGAAGGATACAATGAGTGTTTGATTACTTATGTTTTAGCTGCAGCCTCACCAACACATCCTATATCTGCCGCTGCTTATCAACAAGGATGGGCGCGAAGTGGAGGGATTGTAAGTGGAAGTTCGCAATATGGTTTTCCAGTAGTTTTAAATTATAATGGAGCGCCAGGAAATGTTGGTCCTTTGTTTTGGGCCCATTATTCCTATTTGGGTTTAGATCCTCGTGGATTAATAGATGCATATGCTAATTATTGGACGTTGACACAAAATCATTCAAAAATCATCTATCAATATTGTGTGGCTAATCCTAAACAATGGGCAGGTTATTCAGATAAATGTTGGGGACTTACAGCTAGTTATACCAGAAATTCTGATGGTACAACTGGTTATACGGCGCATCAACCTAATAATGATCCTGGAGTGATTTCACCAACTGCTGCATTGTCTTCATTTCCATACACACCTGTTGAAAGCATGAAATTTCTACATTTTTTATATGATGAAAAAAAGAGCACTTTAGTTGGCGTAGCAGGACCTTATGATGCTTTTTCGCCACAATACAATTGGGTTACCCCAAGATATTTGGCGATCGATCAAGGAACAATTGCTCCAATGATAGAGAATCATAGAACAGGATTGATTTGGAATTTATTTATGCAAGCCCCAGAAGTTAAGGTTGGTTTAAAAAAATTAGGTTTTTCATCGACCCAACATAACTTTTAAAATTAATTATTAAATATGAAAATTAAACTAATTATACTATTTATTAGCTTTTCACTTATTGGCTACAGCCAAAAAAGCAAAGATAAAAAAACCATAATCATTAAGCCCAAAGCCGAGTTTGTTGCCGATTTGATGTCGAAAATGACAATTGAAGAAAAAATTTATCAAACCGTTCAATTTACTTCCGATGGAACCATTACAGGTCCAAAATCTGGTGAAAATTTTATCACTAGAATTCAGCAAGGAAAAGTAGGATCTATTCTTAATGCCACAGGTGCTAAACAAACCAGAGAAATTCAACGTATTAATTTAGAGAATTCTAGGTTAAAAATTCCTTTGTTATTTGGTCATGATGTGATTCATGGATACAAAACCATTTTTCCGTTAAATCTTGGAATGGCTTCTTCTTGGGATCCAAAAGCTGTAGAATTGGCAGCTCGAATTGCCGCAACCGAAGCTGCTTCTGGAGGCGTACACTGGACATTTGCACCTGTTGTTGATATAGCTCGTGATGCAAGATGGGGCAGGGTTTCTGAAGGTTCTGGTGAAGATAGTTACCTTGGAACACAAATGGCAATCGCTAACGTAAAAGGGTTTCAAGGAGATGATTTGTCAAAAACGAATACTATTTTGGCTTGTGCCAAACACTTTGCTGCTTATGGCGCTGTTGAAGCTGGAAGAGAATATAATACAGTAGATATGTCTGAAAGAGTGTTGCGGGACACTTATTTACCAGCTTTTAAAGCTACGGTTGATGCGGGCGTGAAGACTTTTATGGTGGCTTTCAATGAAATTTCTGGAGTTCCTTCGACAGGAAGTAAATTTTTGATTCGTGATGTTTTAAAAGGAGAATGGAAATTTGAAGGAGTTGTAGTAACTGATTATACGGGGATTAACGAATTAGTAGCTCATGGTTTTGCTACAGACAATAAAAATGCTGGAGAATTAGCACTGAATGCTGGCGTGGATATGGATATGGTTGGAGGTACTTATATGAAATATCTGAAACAATCCTATGACGAAGGCAAAGTTACTTTAATTCAAATCGATGATGCTTGCAAAAGAATTTTGGACGTCAAATACGATTTGGGATTATTTGAAGATCCGTATCGATATTCTGATGAAAAACGCGAAAAAGAAACGATATATAAGCCAGAATTTTTAGAAGCCAGTTTAGGTATTGCCAAAAAATCATTGGTCTTGTTAAAAAACAATAATAACGTTTTACCATTAAAAGCAAACCAAAAAATTGCTTTTGTAGGACCGCTTGTAAGCGATGAATATAATATTATTGGTTCTTGGGCTGCACTTGGTGACCGAAACGGTTTTGCTACTAGTGTTAAAGAAGGAGTGACTAATTATTTGAAAAATGTTTCAAATGTAACATTTGATCAGGGTGTCGAAATCAAAAGTAACAAAAGAGATTTGATGCAAAAAGCATTGGAAAATGCCAAAAATGCGGATGTAATTGTTGCTATTATGGGCGAAAAAGAAAATATGACTGGCGAAGCAGCTTCTCAAACCAACATAGATTTACCCGGTTTGCAAAAGGAATTCTTAGCAGAATTAAAAAAATTAGGAAAACCAATAGTTTTGGTATTGCTAAACGGAAGACCATTAACCCTCACCTGGGAAAACGAAAATATGGACGCTATTCTTGAAGCTTGGTGGCCAGGAACTAGAGGTGGAGATGCTATTGCACAAACCCTTTTTGGAGCGAATAATCCAAATGGTAAATTGCCTATGTCATTCCCTAGAAATGTGGGTCAACTGCCATTGTATTACAATCATAAAAATACGGGAAGACCCTATTTAGGACTTTCTGATCCAGAGCAAAAATATAAATCACAGTATACTGATGTAGGTAATAGTCCATTATATCCTTTCGGATATGGATTGAGTTACACCACTTTTGAATATTCTAACATGAAAACGTCAAGTGATAAAATAAAGTTTGGTGAAAAACTAAAAATTAGTGTAGATGTTAAAAATGCCGGAAATTATGATGGTCAGGAAATAGTTCAACTCTATATTTGGGATTTAGTGGGTTCTGTTACAAGACCTGTGAAAGAACTAAAAGGATTTGAAAAAATCGCTTTAAAAAAGGGAGAAACAAAAACTGTTTCATTTGAAATTTCATCAGAAGATTTAAAATTCTATAATATTGACATGAAAAACGTGGCCGAAGAAGGTAGTTTTGAAGTTTTTGTGGGTGAAAATTCTAATACGGACAGAAAAGCAAGTTTTGAATTGGTTAAATAAATTTTGGTTAGTTTATTTAATAATTACCCTCCAGTAAAAATGCTGGAGGGTTTTTTAAAATGTATTTCTAAATAGAGAGATTTATTGTTCCATTGTAGAATTAATATTCTCTTTATTTAGTGATTTTTAAGCTGTTTTTCATAGAAATAATTATCTGATTAGTATTTAATTTTATCTATTAAATAGTAACTTTAATTGTTTTTTTGTTCAAGACATCAACTATTATTTGGTTGTTAAAAAGGAATAATAAATAAATTATTTAAATTTATTCTTTTTTATGAAATCATCAAACTATATAAAAATGATAAATTCAAAAAATACTATCGGTACAATTATTCTTTATTTCTCGATGATTTTTGTGCAGGTTGCCTATTCCCAGGTTATTGAAAATTATGAAGGAACATCAATTACGATGAATGTTTTAAATGGAGGTGCTTCAGATCTTAGCACTTTAACAGTGATTAGTAACCCATTTAAAACAGGAATTAACACCAGTAATAAGGTGTGTAAATTATTGCGGGATAAAGATGGAATACCTGACACAGGTTTTTGGTCAACAAAAACAATTGACTTAACATCAAATAAATACATACACGTTAAAGTTTATAAAACAAGAATAACAACTGTCAAGTTTAAAGTAGAAGATGGACTTGGAGGAATCCTTGAAATGGCCAGTATAAATCCACAAACAAAAGTGAATCAATGGGAAGACCTTGTGTTTGATTTCAGTAGTTTAACTGGAAATTATACTAAAATTAGTTTTATGCCAGATGTTATTGATCCAGTAGGATTAGGTGCGGACATAAATATCTATTTTGATGATATTATTATCAACAATAATCCTAATGCATTCACTTTTGTTGATGAACTTTTCCAAAACAGTTATAAACTGTATAAGGATATAAGAAAATCAAATGGGGTTTATCTTGATGCTTTGGCCCTTTATGGCGCTGGAGCAAAACCAGCTGCCATTGCTGCTAATGGTATTGGACTGATGTCTTTGTGCATTGCGGATGCTATGTACTTAAAAACTGGAGATGCGGTTAATTGGGAAGCCACAGCAAATCAAGTAATCGCTACCACACAAACATTTATTGATTTTAAAAATAATGGTAAAATTAATGGAGCAGGAATGTTTCCTCGCTATTTTAGATGGGACACTGGAAGCCAAGATGGTAGTTGGCCTTATGAATATAGTACGGTTGATAATGCAATTTTTGCTATGGGATTGCAAATGTGCAAAAACTATTTTTCCAGTAACTCAACAATTGTATCAAATGTAAATATTTTGCTTAGTTCTATGGATTATACAAAAGCAATATATTCTTCGCAGATTGCAATGATTTTAGATCAGTCAGGCAATAATGGAAGTGCATTTACGATTCCTTTTAACGAATATATGCTAGTGGCTTGGTTAGCCAAAAATACAAATTCTTCGAACCCGGGTTATGCTAAATCTCAAACATTTTGGAATACCTATTTTGCTAATCCAACAACAGCTCCAATATCAAGGCCAAATTATGCTGGTTATATAACCCTTTCGGATGGTGGATATTTGTCTTGTTTTATTCCTCAATTTTGTTATTATTTTGTCAATTTTTTTAAAAATGACACAAAATATATGTCTTACTTTAATAATTGGTTAAATGCCGATAAACTATTTGCAATAAACGATGGTGCGCCTAATAGTTATGAGTGGGGACTTGGAGCAGGAGAGATTCCGGGTGGTGGATATTCTGCTGACAAGATTAATGATAATCCCAATAAAATTGTATCGCCTCATATCATTGCAGGATTTAGTCCGATATATTCAAACACAAAATCAGACTTATTAAGTCTTTATAATAACGGTAATGGTCCTTCAATATATAGTCTTCCAAGTAATACTTCAAAAAAAGTTTTATGGCGATATAAACGTATTGATACAGCAGCAAGAGCATACTACATTCAAGCTATAGATTATTCTACAATGTTATTCGGGTTAGCTTCCTTGTCTGAAAATCTTGGCATTAATTGGTTTTCATCCTATAACTGGCCATTGGATTTGCAAGCATTATCATTAGATGATTTATCCAATAAAAATGATAAAATAACTGTATATCCAAATCCTTTCGTCGAAAAAATTACAGTTTCAGTTAAAGAAATTGCAGATGCCAATATTAGAATTCTTGATGTATCAGGAAAACTAATAATTGCAACTAAAATGAATAATTTAATCGAAACAATATATTTACCAAAAGGATTACCATCCGGTTTGTATATTCTAGAATTGAAAACAATTAACGATACTGTTAGAGTAAAAATTGTAAAAAAATAACATTAAGAGATCCAGATATTTTCTTTCTAATACAAGGAGAATTTATAGATAATATTTTATATTCGTCAATTCAAAATAATTAATCACAATGAAACATTTACTCTTTCTTTTTCTGGTTTTTGGAATAAATACCAATTATTCACAAAACATCCAATCTCCATCAAACAAAATCTCCGTAAATTTCAAATTAACTACTAATGGACAACCTTCTTATTCAGTTAATTACAACAACAAACCTGTTATTTTTGAAAGCACTTTAGGAATAAAACTAAAGGATAAACCAGCTTTGGACGCCAATTTTGAAATAGATAACGTCAAAAATTCCAGTTTCAATGAGTCTTGGAAACCCGTTTTAGGAGAACAAGCTAATATTGTAAATCATTACAATGAACTAATAATTTCTCTTACTCAAAAAGTAACCCACTTAAAAATGAATATTATTTTTCGGGTTTTTAACGAAGGAGTTGCTTTTAGATATGATTTTCCAAAGCAAAAAGACCTGAACTATTTTATTATTTCTGATGAGGTTTCCCAGTTTAATTTAACGGAAAACAACAAGGTTTTCTGGATACCAGGTGATTTTGACAGTCAGGAATATGTATATAATGAAACCTTGTTTTCAGACATTAACACCCAAAAAATTAATTTAAATAATGGTATTGGTGTAAAATCAATTGCAGGAAAATATACAATACAATCCCCATTGATGATGAAATCTCCTTCAGGTTTGTATCTTAATATTTTTGAAGCTGCGGTGGTTAATTATCCTGTGATGCACCTTGATGCGGATGTAATAAACTATAAATTAAATTCACATTTAGTACCAAATGCCATTGGCGATAAGGCTTATTTACAAACACCTTGCGTATCTCCTTGGAGAACAATTATGGTGAGCAACGATGCCAGAGACATAGTAAGTTCTAAAATGATTTTGAACCTAAATGAACCTTGTAAATTAGACGATGTGTCGTATATAAAACCCATGAAATATGTTGGAATCTGGTGGGAAATGCACATTGGAAAATCAACCTGGGATTATGCAGGCACACAAAATGCGACAAACTTTGCAGGAAATCCAATACCTACAGGAAAGCATGGAGCAACTACTGAAAACACCAAACGATACATTGATTTTGCCGCAAAAAATGGTTTCGATGGTGTGCTTGTCGAAGGGTGGAATGTAGGTTGGGAAGATTGGAGTGGCAACTGGAAAGAAGAAGTTTTCGATTTTGTAACTCCATATCCAGATTTTGATTTACCTGCAATTACAGCTTACGCCAAAGAAAAAAACGTGAAAATGATTATGCATCATGAAACTTCGGGTTCGGTTGCCAATTATGAACGACATTTAGATCGCGCACTTGAGTTGATGAAAAAATACAATTATCCAGCAGCAAAATCGGGTTATGTAGGCAAAATTATTCCACGTGGCGAATTTCACGACGGACAAACTATGGTCAATCATTTTAACTTTGTAGCCAGACGATTTGCAGATTATAAATTAATGCTTAATTCTCACGAATCTTCAAGACCAACAGGCTACAGTAGAACATACCCAAATTATATCGCTGCAGAAGCTGCTCGAGGTAATGAATTTAACGGCTGGAGTGATGGAAATCCACCTATGCACGAAACCATTTTGCCATTTACAAGACTTCTGGGAGGACCTATGGATTACACTCCAGGAATATTCGAAATAAAAAGAAGTTATTACGACAAGACTAGAACGGAGCAAGTTCATACCACTTTGGCAAAACAATTGGCTTTATATGTAACGATGTATTCCCCTTTGCAAATGGCTGCTGATTTACCTGAAAACTACGAAAGATATCCAGATGCTTTTCAGTTTATCAAAGACGTTGCTGTAGATTGGGACGAAAGTAAATACTTAGAAGCAGAGCCAGGAGATTATCTAACCATTGCCAGAAAAACCAAAGGAAAGGAAACTTGGTTTTTAGGTGCGATAACAGATGAAAACGCCAGAAAATCTGAAATTAAACTAGACTTCCTTACCAAAGGTAAAAAGTACAAAGCAATCATTTATGAAGATGCAAAAGATGCCGATTGGAAAAACAATCCAATTGCTTACAAAATAAGTACAGTAGAAGTTACTTCTAAATCAAAAATCAAATTGAATTTGGCACCCGGAGGAGGAACGGCAATTAGTTTCGAGCCAATTAATTAATATTTATGAGCCAAGTCCTGCTATTCATTACAAGCAATTGTGCAAAAATCTTTTTTTCTATTGCCAAAAAAAGAGCTTCTTTGGTCGCTTTTTTTCGTCAAGAAAAAATAGATTTTTCACACAATTGGCTTTTCATTTCTATCAGGGCTATGGTAGTAGTTTTATTGATAAGCAATAATGCTTTCGCCCAACAAAAAACCTATTGCAATCCTATCAATATAGATTATGGGTATTGTCCAATTCCTAATTTTGTGAACCAAGGGAAACATCGTGCGACAGCTGATCCGGTTATCACTTTTTTTAAAGGCGAATATTTTTTGTTTTCCACAAATCAATGGGGATATTGGCATAGTAAAGATATGCTCGACTGGCAATTTATTCCCCGAAAATTTCTTCGACGAGAGCATAAAGTTTATGATGAATTGTGCGCTCCATCGGTGTCTTTCGTAAATGACACTTTGCTAGTGGTAGGTTCAACTCAGGGGAAGGAATTTCCCATTTGGATGAGCCAAAATCCATCAAAAGACGATTGGAAAGAACTTGTTCACAAATCAGAAGCTGGAGCTTGGGATCCTCAAATTTTTTGGGACAAAGAGAAAGATGAAGTTTATGAATACTATGGTTCCAGTAATTTTTATCCGTTGTATGGTGTGAAATTGAATCGTAAGACCTTTCAACCTGAAGGAGAAATATTTCCATTAATTGCGTTGAATGATGAAGAACACGGATGGGAACGTTTTGGCGAAAACAATGACAATACTTTTCTTCAGCCTTTTATGGAAGGTGCTTTTATGACCAAAAATAATGGTAAATATTACCTTCAATATGGCGGTCCTGGAACTGAATTTAGCGGTTATGGCGATGGCGTTTATGTAAGTAAAAATCCACTTGGCCCTTTCGAATATCAATCTCACAATCCTTTTTCGTATAAGCCGGGAGGTTTTGCAAGAGGAGCAGGGCATGGTGCAACTTATCAGGATGCGAATCAAGATTATTGGCATGTTTCAAGTATTTCAATATGTACCAAAAACAATTTCGAACGCCGTTTGGGTATTTGGCCAGCAGGTTTTGACAAAGATGGAATACTCTATTCGAATACTGCTTACGGGGATTATCCCACTTTTTTACCTTCTGAAAAGAAAAACCATTTGAATGGAAATTTCTCGGGTTGGATGTTACTGAATTATAATAAACCGGTTCAGGTTTCTTCAACTCTCGGTGGTTTTCAACCTAATTATGCTGTTAATGAAGATATAAAAACCTATTGGTCTGCAAAATCGGCGAATAAAGGAGAATATCTAATTTCTGATTTAGGCGAAAAAAGCACTATTAATGCCATTCAAATCAATTATGCCGATCAGGATGTGGAATTGATGGGAAAACCAGCAACAACGACTGGTCATAAATATATTTTGTATTATTCTGATGATGCTAAAAACTGGAAAATCCTTGTAGACAAAAGCAAAAACACCAAAGATGTTCCGCACGATTACATTGAACTCAAAAACCCGATTCGGGCACGTTATTTGAAAATAGAAAATATTCAAATGCCAACGGGCAAATTTGCATTGTGTGGTTTTAGAATTTTCGGAAAAGGAGATGGAAATTCTCCCGGAATCGTGAATAATTTTGTTCCTTTACGCACTGAGCCAACAAAAGAAGGGGAGCGCCGCAATGTTTGGTTCAAGTGGCAGCAAGAACCTTTAGCGGATGGTTATGTCATTTATTTTGGCAAATCGCCAGACAAAATGTACGGTTCGATAATGGTGTACGGAAAAAATGAATATTACTTCAATGGATTGAATAAATCAGAAGCTTATTTTTTCCAAATTGAAGCATTTAACAATAACGGAATTGGTCCACGAACCGAAATAAAAAAATCAGAATAAAACAATTAAGCTT
>NZ_JAYWCK010000037.1:0-3887 GCF_043780635.1 Flavobacterium sp. | reverse complement strand
ATATTGGTTTGTTTAGCGACTTCAAGATACTGAATTTCAGTATCTTGACCAATATTTATCCGACTTATTTTACTTTAAATAATTACACCCAACGGGTTTATTTTAATATTTAAATGGGGCATCATAGATACCAAATAACAATTTTAGTATTAATGTTCACCCACTTTGGATCCAAAAATAAATTATCTATTCTTTAAAAGTTTACGGCTTTCCTCATTTGGGTTTTTTAAATCCATTTTCCCCGTCCTTTTTGAGTAAAATAAGACACTTTATTTATTTTGCAAATTTTCATTGCATGACAAATTCCACTGTCATTGCGAGCGAAACGATGTGCAGCTATGCAATCTGAGTTAGGCGGCCTTCCTCCAACCCAACCACCAACACCCCAACCGATAACTGACAACCGATAACCGATAACTCCTTATAATTCCATAATTTTGTACCACATTAACGAACAAGCTTCTTGATAACATACTATGGGCAATACATTTTCTGACAGTAGCCAAATTGGAATCGTATCCACTTTTTCTGAATTGGTAAATACCGATTTTAAGGGAGAAAGGAATGCCCTATGCTGGTACCGAAATTTGGAAGGCGATTTTAAAGAGATTGTAGACCAACTGCAATTAAAAGAAAATATAACTGAAGTGGATCCTGAAGACCTATTGGCACTCCAACTATCAGAAAAGGGGAATAGTGCAAGGGAAATTATCTTAAATGATTTCCGATTATTAGCCGATTTCGGAGCTTCCCCCTCGCTTAATTTACTGAAGTGTTATGAACGAGATGACGAATTTGATTTCATATCCACCGATGTGTATTCGTATCATGTAGATCGTTCGCCTATTGCAACGGATACTTTTTTATGTACCTATCACGGACAGCCAAGTGATATTATTGCTAATGAGCAAGCGGAGCAAAAAGTGCTGATTCCTGAAATTCGTAACAAGCTAAAAGAGCTACATAATGGCCCAACGGAGGAATTTGAAAACTTTTTGACGGAAAATTATTTTGATTTGCATTATCAGGCGCAACCCTATGCTGTGCCTGTTAATTTAGGATTAGGACATCTTTGGCGCCTGGCTGTAGATCATCCAGAACAACAGGTGCTACCTTGTATTCACAGAGCACCAATAGAAAAGCAAGGGGAATATCGTTTGCTGTTGATTTGCTAAAAAAAAACTAGTGATAGTTTTGAGGTATTATCCGGATTAAGAAATAGGATAGGTTCTTACGAATGGGGGAAACCACGTTGCGAAAGCTTCGAATTTGAATAGGTACTCGTCAAAGATGAGCACCAGGGGGGGGCCTATTGTTTGCTTAATCTATACCGTTTTCAGTTTCCTGCTATATTTATCTACTTACATTTATTATCAAGTGATAGTCCTGACAAGACTGTCTTTGCAGACTTTTCTGTTACCTCTTGACAATATAAATTATTTGCCCAGAACCCAGGTTGAAAAAGCATCTGAATGTAATACGTTTTTCCAGCCTCAACATTAATAGTTATTGGTTCTGCTTTCTCTTTTGCTTCAGTGCCTGCAAATTGAACCGTAAAACTATGTTCGCCTGGTTCCACTTGATGGATTGAGTATTTCTTATTGTTCAGTTTGCATACCAATTGTTTGTCAATAAAAGCTGTGAATGCAGTTAATGAACCATTATATCCTGTAGAGCGAATAAAATAAATGTTAGCTTTGAGGTCGCCGATCGTAGTGCTTGGGATAATGGTCGGAGTAAGGGCAGAAACAGTTTCATTTTTTTTTTCTTCAGTAAAAATGTCTTTTGTACCATTTTTATAACGAACTATTAACACATCAGATTTTAGTATTGTATATGTCGGATCACTTTGGTTATCAAACTTTTTATACTTTATCTCAGTAGTTGTTACCTCAAGTACTTTTGCTTGAATATCTTCACCAGATTTCTTTGTCAGTAAATCTTGTGAAAAACTAATAGAGACAGTGAAAATTGCCGTTAAAACTGTAAGGATTAATTTTTTCATTTTATATTAATTTTAAATTAAGACAACATAGAAAACGGCATTATGTTAATGCATTGTCGATTATTTGTGTTTTGGTATTTAGAATAAGCCCGGATTTGTAGTCCGAGCTATCAGGTAATTAAAATTATTATACTTTAGAATTTATATTGAATTCCTAATGAAGTATTAAAAGCATTAGCTTTGTAGTTTATATCCATAGGCTCACCATCCACTTCTTTAAACTTTGTGGATAGGTAATCTAAATTGAAAGCAAGTCCCCAATGTTTTGCAAAAGGAAAGTTAATACTGCTACCTAATAATAATCCTGTTGAAGAGTTAGTATTAAATGTATCAGTACCATCATCAAAAACACCTGTGGTAAATGCTATCTGAGGCTTTAAGTCAAGTCCTATTTTATTACTTAAAGGAAAAGAAAACATAGGGCCTATAGCTAAGTAACCAATAGCGAACGTATAATCATATCCATAAACATCCGAAAAGTTATAAGCTGTTGAACCCCAGTTAAAAGTCATCCCATAAGTTTCTGTGAAACGATATCCTGCATTAATCAGTCCTAAATTAAATCCAGTCTTAGCATTATCAACCTTGGTTAAATCTCCACTTGGAAAAGAGGCTCCAAAAGAAACGCCAATATAACCTTTGGACTCTTGTGCATTAGCAAAGCTAAAAGCACATAATACTAACGCAATTAAAATAATTTTTTTCATTTTATGTTTATTTTTAATGTTTACCTACTCTAATCAGTTTTCAGCTACCCTGATATTATTGTAAAATAATACTAAGCAAACATAAAGTACATTTTTTACTATACTTTACGGTTTCCCGTAAAGGAGTGATTATTTATTCTATTATCATTATTATTAGTAATATTGTTCCTGCTGTGCCCAGCAAAAAGGGTTACAATTGTATGTATAAGTTTTTCAATCTCTTTAAATTAAATTTAGTATTCTAAGAGGCTCTCGAACCCTTGTGTTTTTGCGAATGTTTTCACTATCTCCAGCTTAGTAGTTTCTATAGGGTAACTAAAAAATTAAGTGTAATTTTTATACTATATATTAAGTATTTACAATTTTAATGCAACCAAATCAACGCTGTAAGGATAAGCATAGTGTTCGATTGGTTCGTGTTGTAGCCATTTTTTTTCGTCCTCGTGTTTGAGGACTATCGGCATTCTTTTATTGTGATTGTGGATTTCAGCCAATAGGGGACTAGCTTCTGTAGTTAGTATGGTGTAGGTGTTTTTTAGTTCTCCTGTGTTTTTATCTACCCAATGGGCATACAATCCTGCAAAAGCAAATAGTTCTTCATTTGGCAGTTCTATTTCGTATTTCTGTTTATTTTTTCCTTTTGGATCCAGCCATTTCCATTCGAAATAGCCATTAGCGATTACGAGGCATCTTTTGTTGACGGAGTTTTTGAAGGATGGTTTTTCGTTGACAGTTTCTATCTTGGCATTCAGAGTGTATTTTTGAATTGCTGAATCCTTTGACCAAGCTGGGATGAGCCCCCAATTGTAGTGGGTAATGATTTGTGGTTTTTCGTCTATGATAACGGGTGTTTCCGGAAAGTCAAAGCCATTGATGTGGTTTTGTGGCTGGAACTCCAAAGGGTTGTCCATGGTTGCTTTGAACCTGTGTTGTAGTTCTGTTGCGGACTTGGATTGTTTGGAGTGGAAGCACATTAATTCGTCAATTTGGTTATTGATTATTTCAACTATTAAAATTAGGAAATTATATGATTCTAGTTTTATAAGGGAAGCAAAAGCAGAAAGCCTTTACAGAGATGGAGGGCACTGAAAAAGTCATTTTAGTACTTAATTGATTAATAAATAAGGAGTAGAAAACTAGTTTTTCTGCTCCTTATTTTGTATTTTTAAGTTTAA
>NZ_JAYWCK010000036.1:0-53487 GCF_043780635.1 Flavobacterium sp. | reverse complement strand
TTAAACTTAAAAATACAAAATAAGGAGCAGAAAAACTAGTTTTCTACTCCTTATTTATTAATCAATTAAGTACTAAAATGACTTTTTCAGTGCCCTCCGAAAAACGTGGTGGTTTTTTTATGGATAAAGATTATCTTTGTTAAAATTATGAAGCCAAAATTTTAAACCTTAATTCAAGATTATGTTGTTTTCTTTAATCATACCGGTTTACAATCGCCCTGATGAAGTCGATGAGCTTTTAGAGAGTTTATCTAAATTAGATTATAAAGAAGATTTCGAAATTGTAATCGTTGAGGATGGTTCTTCAATAAAGTGTGATGATGTTGTTCGTGATTATGGCGGAAAATTAAATATTTCCTACTATTTCAAAGAAAATTCCGGACCTGGAAATTCCAGAAATTACGGAATGCAGAAGGCAAAAGGAGATTATTTTATCATTTTCGATTCAGATTGTATTATTCCAAAAACGTATTTGAAAGAAGTTTCCAATGCGTTGAAGCAAGATTATGTTGATTGTTTTGGCGGACCTGATAAAGCTTTGGATAGTTTTTCCGATATACAAAAAGCTATCAATTTTGCAATGACTTCTTTACTTACTACTGGCGGAATTAGAGGCGGTTCTGAGAAAATTGATAAGTTTCAACCCCGAAGTTTTAATATGGGATTGTCTCGAAAGGCTTTTGAAGCTTCCAATGGTTTTGGGAACATTCATCCTGGAGAAGACCCTGATTTATCAATTCGATTATGGGAATTGGGTTTTGAAACAAGACTTTTTCCAAATGCTTTCGTTTATCACAAAAGAAGAATTGACTGGGAAAAATTTTCGATTCAGGTCAACAAATTTGGTAAAGCAAGACCAATTTTGAATAGTTGGTATCCACGATACAACAAACTTACTTTTTTCTTTCCTACTGTTTTTATAATTGGATTTATTGTTGCGCTAGTTTTTTTGGTTTTTAATCACGACTTGCTGCTTCAGTTGTATTTTGTTTACTTTTTGGTATTGTTTTTGGTGTCAACGTACCAAAATAAAAGCTTTAAAATTGGTTTCTTGTCGATAAAAGCGGTTTGGAAACAGTTTTATGGTTATGGAACAGGTTTTATGGAATCATTTTTAAAAATTATCATTTTGAAACAAAAACCGCAAGAGGCTTTCCCCGAGTTGTTTTTCTAAAAATAATATGACAAAAATAATTGGTTTAACTGGAGGTATTGGAAGTGGGAAAACTACAATTGCCAATCATTTTATGGCAGCTGGCATTCCTGTTTATATTGCAGATGATGAAGCAAGAAAAATTATGCAATCTTCAGCAATTATTGAAGAAATAGAGAAAACATTTGGTAACGCTATTTTTGATGACGCTATTTTAAATCGAGAAAAACTATCCGAAATTGTATTTAATAATCCTGAAAAATTAAAACAACTCAACGCCATTATTCATCCAGCCGTAAAAAATCACTTTGGCAATTGGATTTTGAATCACAAAGATTCTCCATTTATTATTTATGAAGCAGCTATTTTATTCGAAAGTGGGAGTTATAAAAATTGCGATTTTATATTAACGGTGACCGCTCCAATAGAATCAAGGATTCAGCGAGTAATTCAACGAGATAAAACTACTCGTGAAAAAGTTTTGAAAAGAATAAATATGCAATGGAACGATGAGCAACGCATCTCTAAAAGCGATTTTGTAATTGAAAATGTTAATCCAGATATTGCAAAATCAGAAGTTGATAAAATTCTTAAAATTTTGAAGATTCAATAAGCAGAGACTTTGATGTTAATCTTTGGTTAATTTATTATTAATTATACTGTTAAAATACTAATTTTGTATCGATGAATAAATTGTTTTTTAGAATACTTGTTTTACTGATGAGTTTATCCTTAATCGGGATAATTTTAGTCCAAGTATATTGGTTTAATACCTCGTTTAAAAATAATGACGAGCAATTCAAATTTCATGTTAAACAAGTTATTGGGAATGTTGCCAATAAGCTTCAAAAACAAGAAGAATATGCTTATTACGAAAAATTTAATAGGTATAAAGACAGTACAGGAAAAATTCCTCAAACCAATGATTTATTAGAGTTTTATTACGTTCAGAAAAATCACAAAAACAATACAACAATTGTATTTTCTAACAGTATAACATCTCAAAATTACGATTTGCCTTCAACGTTCTTTGATAAAAAATTAGATAGTGTAAAATTTCAAAGTTTCAACTCTAAACGCGTTACAGAAGTTTATGACAATAACAGATTCGACGATTCAAAAGTGCAAAGCAATTTGACACCGGATGTAAAAATTGAAAAATCTGGAAATTTGGATGTTTTGGATAATGTTGCTTATGAAATAAATTACAAAGAAATTGCTTCGGCAATGCCTTTACAGGAAAGGGTTTCAAAAGAAACTATTCAGAAGTTGCTAAAAAAGGAATTAGAAGAATATGGTGTAAACACACGATTTGAATTTGGAGTTTTTAGCAGCGGTTTAGCAACGAAAGTAAAATCGGATGGGTTTAAGTATGATGCAAACACGACCTATTCCATTCCAATATTTTCTGATAATGAAGGAAATAATAAATATCAATTATTAGTTTCATTCCCTCATAAAAAGAAATTTCTGCTTACAGATCTTATTGGGATAACCTTACTGTCAATCATTTTTACACTGATAATTATAATTGCTTATTCGAGTGCATTGAACCAATTGATTCGTCAACGTCATATATCTGAAATAAAATCTGATTTTATTAATAATATGACTCATGAGTTTAAAACACCTATTGCAACAATAAATTTGGCTTTAGATGCTATAAAGAACCCAAAAATTATCGGTGATCAGGAAAAGGTACTCAAGTATCTTCAAATGATTAAGGATGAAAATAAGCGAATGCATGCACAGGTTGAAAATGTATTGAGAATATCTAAATTAGAAAAAAAAGAATTAAACATTAACAAGGAATCAACTAACATTCAAGAAGTTATAGATGATGCTATCGAGCATGTTAATTTGATTTTAGAAGATAGACAAGGAACAATAACGAAACATTTTGATGCAGTTAGAACAAGTGTATTGGTAAATGAAGTTCATTTTATAAATGTAATTGTGAATATCTTGGAAAATGCGATTAAATATTCTCCTAATATTCCAAAAATTGATGTCTACACTGAAAATGTGAAAGATTTCGTGATTATCAAAGTGAAAGATAATGGAGTAGGAATGAGTAAGGTGGCTCAGAAAAGGGTTTTCGAAAAGTTTTATCGAGAACATACTGGAGACATACATGATGTTAAAGGTCACGGATTGGGTTTAGCATATGTAAAAAAAATTATTGACGACCACAACAGTCAAATTTATGTAGAAAGCGAAAAGGGAAAAGGAAGTACCTTCATAATAAAAATACCATTAATAAATTAAGATATGGAAAATGTAAATAAAAGAATCCTTTTAGTTGAAGATGATCTCAATTTTGGGGCTGTGTTAAAAGATTATTTGATGCTAAACGATTTTGATGTCACTTTGGCAAAAAACGGAATGGAAGGCTTCGAGAAATTCAAAAAAGATACTTATGATTTATGTATTTTGGATGTAATGATGCCTTACAAAGATGGATATACATTGGCAAAAGAGATTAGAGAGAAAAATCAAGAAGTGCCAATTATTTTCTTGACTGCAAAATCTATGAAAGAAGATGTGTTGAAAGGATATAAAGCTGGTGCTGATGATTATTTGAATAAACCCTTTGATTCTGAGGTTTTGTTGATGAAAATCAGAGCCATAATTCAAAGAAAGTCATCTGCCACAAAAGCAGAGCCGGTTCAATTTGAATTTAATGTAGGTAAATTTCATTTGAATTCAAAACTGCGATTTTTAACTTTTAACAATGAAGAGCCGGTTAAGTTGTCTCCAAAAGAAAACGAATTGTTGAAAATGTTGATTCTTCACGAAAATGATTTGATGCCGAGAGAATTGGCTTTGACAAAAATTTGGAGAGATGACAACTACTTTACTTCAAGGAGTATGGACGTTTATATCGCAAAATTGAGAAAATACCTTAAGCTAGATCCAAATGTAGAAATTCTAAACATTCACGGTGAAGGATTTAGATTAGTGGTTAAAAAATAAAGTAATATTTCATAAATTATTTTTAAAAGCTTCCAGCCTTCAAAAAGCTTGAAGCTTTTGTCTTTTAAATCATTATTTCAAATTTAACTTCAATGCAAAACAAGTTTTATCTTCTTTGGTAATGCTAAAAATTAGTGATTCTGAATTCAAATTTTCGTGGATGACAACTTTGTCTTTCATAGATAATTCCTTTAAGAAATTCATTTCAAAACTTTCAATTTTTTGATTTAGAATCAATTCTTCATCTACGAAATCCACGCACCATTCTAAGTATTTCACGTTATTAACGTGATTCACGATGTCTAAATCCGAAAGAGCAACGGTTTTCTCAAAGACCATTTCGGTTTCGTTATTGAGGTTGATTTTAGAAAAGGTTTTTTGGGTTGCTTTACGTTCTGGATACAATTCAAAATGTTTGAACGGCAAAGCCAATGCTTCCGGTCGCCTTATTTCAGTGTTAAAAACGGCCCAAAAAGTCTCGCAACCCACGATTTTATTTCCGTTGACATACATTTCTAAAGCACGCACGGAACGAGAATTTTCGAGTGTATTAATCCATGTTTTTACTGTTACGATGTCTTTCCATTTGGGTAATTCAGTAATTTCAACACGCATTCTGCTCAAAACCCAAGCCTGATTAAATTCCTGCATATCCGAGAAACTAATTCCACCCACTTCGGAATGTGCCGCTGCTGTCAATTGCAAGATATTGCACAAATCAGTATATTTTAAATATCCGTTTGGCATACATTGTGTAAAATTGATTTCCCAATCTTTGCTGAGTATGGATGTGAAATTTGGAGAAATTGGCATATAAATAATTTATGAATTATGAATTGGTCCTGTTATATAATTTATAATTTCTTTTCTATTCGCCAAATAATCAAACCACTTTGTTACTTCATTTCTCTTGAACCAAGTGAGCTGTCGTTTGGCAAATCGTCTGGTGTTTTTCTTGATTTCTTCAATGGCAAACTCTAATGAAATATTCCCCTCAAAATAACTGAATAATTCTCTATACCCCACAGTTTGTAAGGCATTCAGGTCTTTTTGAGGAAATAAATCTTTGGCTTCAGCCAATAAACCTTCATTCAGCATATTATCAACGCGCTGGTTTATTCTGTCATAAATCACGCTTCTTTCAGCTTCTAATCCAATGAGAATAGGAGTGAAGTTTCGAGTGTTTATCTTTTGGTTTAAAAAGGAAGAATATGGTTTTCCGGAACCGATACAAACTTCCAAAGCACGCATCATTCGTTGTGGATTTTCTTTGGCAACGACTGAAAAATAATTTGGATCCAATTTTTCTAATTCTGTTTGGAGATACTCAATTCCTGATTTTTCATATTTGGAAGTCACTTCATCCCGAACAGAAGAATCTATCTCAGGGAAATCATCAAAGCCCTTTAAAACTGCATCTACATACAATCCTGAACCGCCAACCATAACAACATAATCATTCGTTAAATACAATTCATCTAGTTTGGAAATAGCTTCTTTTTCAAATTCGCCAACGGTGTAATTTTCAAAAATTGATTTGTTTTGGATGAAATTGTGTTTGGCTGAAGCCAATTCTTCTGTTGAAGGAACTGCAGTTCCAATTTGCATTTCCTTAAAAAATTGTCGGCTATCACAAGAAATAATGTGACAATTGAAATGTTGAGCTAAAGCGATACTTAAGGAAGTTTTTCCAATAGCTGTTGGTCCAACAATTGTAATAAGATATTTAGCCATAATTAGAAATTTATGACTTTCATTGTTTTACTTTTTCGCAAATAACTTTGAATATTATGCCGAGTATCTCGATTGCTTTGCATTGGGATTATGATATTTCTTAAAATTTCAATGTTGTTGATTTGGTAGTTTAAATCATAGAAAGCGTAACCTTTATATACTCCATTTTCAACAAAAACCACACTATGCTCATTGATGGTGCGCCCTTTATCCAAAATTGCCAAAGTCTTATTTTCAAACAAATTCTTGTCAATAAAAGTCTGAACACGTTGGTTGTATTCTATATATGAAATTTTTCCAACGCAAGCACCGTCACATTCGTTTATGGTGTGTTGAAAACAATGTGTTTTAGTTTCGTATAAACCTGTCAATTTTTGGCATAATTGGTAATGAGAAGTAATTCGATACAAGGCGTCTTTTCCTTCCTGCATAGAAGTGTATGATTTTATTTCTTTTTTTCTGCCGTCCGCTTTTTGTAATTTCAAGTTTAAATAACCATTAGCGTCTTTTTCTGGATAAATTGCCCAAGAAAAGTTGCTTTTTGGTGACATTCGGTTATAAATGGGTCTGTTAATTTTGATTTCTTCGGATTCTTTCAAAAGCGCAATCAATTCACTTCCCGTTTCTTCATATGTTACTGTAAAAACTTCATTTTGGATTTTCTTGGCACTTCGTGTAATTCCAGTAAAATGCTGATTGACTCGTTTTTTGATGTTTCGGCTTTTGCCAATAAAAATCAGACTTCCGTCTTCTCGATGGATGTAGTAAATTCCAGTTTTTGAAGGTAAACTTTCTACAATGTCCATCAATTTTGGAGCAATTCCTTTTTCGATTTCAAATTTGATGAGTTCTTTTACAATCTCTTTATTTAGATCTTTATCCAAAAGCATTTTGAACAACTTTACTGTTGCCATCGCATCGCCATTGGCACGATGTCTGTCAGCCATTGGAATCCCAAGTGCCCGAACTAATTTTCCTAAACTATGTGAAGGTTGTTCTGGTAATAATTTTTTGGATAATTCTACTGTGCAAAGGGTTTTTACATTAAAATCATAACCCAAACGGCGAAATTCAGTACGTAAAATTCGGTAATCAAAAGATGCGTTATGGGCAACCAGAACGCAATCATTTGTCATTTCGATAATGCGTTTTGCTACTTCAAAGAACTTTGGGGCCGAGCGCAACATTGCGTTATTTATTCCAGTTAATTTTACAACAAAGGGCTGAATAGGAATTTCAGGATTGACTAAACTGATAAATTGATCAATGATTACATGACCGTCAAATTTATAAATGGCAATCTCAGTAATTCCTTCTTCGTTGAATTGTCCTCCGGTAGTTTCTATGTCAAGTATTGCGTACAAAATAAGTGTTCGGTGTTCAGTTTTTAGTGTTCAGATATCAAATCTGAATTCAAAAATCGTTAATCTTAAATCAAAAATCAAATTCGTCCCCCAAAGATACTACTTCCTATCCGAACCATCGTGCTTCCACATTTAATTGCGAGTTGATAATCACCGGACATTCCCATAGAAAGGGTTTTGGGTTCTAGGTTTTGGGTTTTAGGATGTGTAACTAAGTAATTAAAAATCGATTTTAAATGTATGAATTCTTTTTTGATTTGGTTTTGATTATCAGTAAAAGTCGCCATTCCCATTAACCCAACAATTCGAATGTTTTTCATTTCTTTAAATGCCACTGACGACAAAATCTCGTTGAGCTCTTCTTCGTTAAGACCAAATTTAGTTTCTTCTTCGGCGATATGTATTTGCAGCAAACAATCAATAATTCTATTATTTTTTTGTGCTTGTTTGTTAATTTCTTCCAATAATTTCAAACTATCAACACCGTGAATTAAGCTCACAAATTGTGCCATAAATTTGACTTTATTCGTCTGAACGTGACCAATCATATGCCATTGAATGTCTTTTGGCATTTGTTCCCATTTCTCGGCCATTTCCTGAATTTTGTTTTCGCCAAAAATGCTTTGACCTGCATCATAAGCTTCCATTAAATCAGAAATGGGTTTGGTTTTTGAAACGGCAACAAGTGTTACATTTTCAGGTAATGATGATTTTATGTTGAGGAGGTTTTGTTTTATTGACATTGTTTATTTTTATTAAAAAATCTATAGTTCATAAATCACTAATCCGTTTCTGAACTTTGGTTCTATGTAGGTGCTTTTTGGCGGCATAATCAAGTTAGAATCTGCTAAATCTTTAATTTCATTGATATTTGATGGAAACATTAAAAAACCAACCTGAAACTCACCATCATCAATTCTTTGTTTTATTTCAATGATTGATTGTTTTCCAGAGATGTATTCAATCCGTTCATCATTGCGAAGATCCTCGATATCAAGTATTGGTAAAAGTACTTTTTCATATAGAATTTGCGTATCCAAACAATCCAAAGCATTTTTGAAAGTAAATTTTTCTGTTTTTAATTCCAAACTGTAAAATTCATTATCTAGATACATTCCGATTTGGAATTTTTGAGAAGGCTGAAATGGTTTTTGTTTCCAATTCTTTAAAATGAAATTTTTATTCAACTCCTTTATGAAATTTTCTTTCGACAGACCATTTAAATCTTTTACTAATCGGTTGTATTCATATATTTTAACGTTGTTTTCCGAAATCAAATAACTTAAAATATAGTTTTTAGCAGTGTTTTCCGAATTATCATTTTCTTCGGATAGTAATTTTATTGCTTCCGTTCGATGATGACCATCAGCTATGTAGAGATTTTCTGTTTTCTTGAAAATGTTCTGTATCCAATCTATTTCCAGAGCATCATCAATTTTCCACAAGTAATGTGTTTCTTTTTTTGTAGTTGAAAACTCAAAATCAGCTAATTTTTGAGTACAATTATATAGCCAGTTTTCAATGGATTTGTTTACTGGATATGTCATTAAAACAGGCTCGGTGTTAAACTCTGAATACTTCATATATTCTTTGAGCAAACGAACCCTAAAAGCAATAATACCTTCGTGCTTTTTGATAATATTATTGCGATAATCCTCGACACTGGTTCCTACAATAATTCCAGTATAAGATTGCGTTTTATTTACAATTTTATGGATGTAAATAGCAGGTTTTCTGTCTTTTACTAAAATAATTTCGTTCTTAAATTCCTGATATTTTTGTGATACCTGTTTGTACCTTTTTTCGAAAGAAACACTTTCCTGATTGGTATATGCGGGTTTTAAAATATGTAAAAAAGACAAAGGATTGAAGTCTAATTGAGCAGCTAACTCTGCATTTACGTATTCATCATAGGAACGGCAAGTTACTAAACATACTTTATCACGAGTAGGTCTTACTGCTTTGAAAGGAACTATTTTTGCCATTTTATTTGTGCTTTTAGTATTAATGTCGAAAGTCAGAAGTGTAAGTAATAGTAACTCTTAAATTTCTACTTACCAAAACTATATAAACTGTTTCGAGATTTTGTCTGCTTTTTTACTTTCGCTATAATCATAAAAACCTTCTCCAGATTTCACGCCCATTTTTCCGGCACGAACCATATTGATCAATAATGGACAAGGAGCATATTTTGGATTTTTGAAACCATCATACATTACGTTTAAAATTGCCATGCATACGTCAAGCCCAATAAAATCGGCTAATTGCAAAGGACCCATTGGATGACCCATTCCAAGTTTCATCACGGTATCAATTTCATAAACACCGGCTACTTTATTGTAAAGAGTTTCGATGGCTTCGTTGATCATTGGCATTAAAATTCTGTTGGCAACAAAACCGGGATAATCGTTTACTTCAACGGGAGTTTTTCCCAGTTTTTCGGATAAATCCATAATGATTTTTGTCACTTCGTCGCTCGTGTTGTAACCCCGAATGATTTCGACCAATTTCATAATTGGCACCGGATTCATAAAGTGCATCCCAATAACGCGTTCCGGATGAGTTACTACTGCGCCAATTTGTGTAATAGAAATAGAAGAAGTGTTCGTTGCTAAAATTGTATTATGCGAACAAGTTTCGTTCAATTGTTTGAAAATATTGAGTTTCAAATCTACATTTTCTGTAGCAGCCTCAACAACCAAATCTACTCCAACAACACCATCTTTAATATCAGTATAAGTGATGATATTACTAATGGTTTTCAATTTATCTTCTTCGGTAATGGTTACTTTGGCAACCATTCTGTCCAAATTTGAGGCAATAGTAGCCATTCCTTTATCCAATGATTTTTCGGAAACATCGATTAATTTTACGGCAAAACCACTTTGTGCAAAAGTATGCGCAATTCCGTTACCCATCGTTCCTGCTCCGATTACTGCTATTATTTTCATATTTCTATACTATAATTATTTTTCTAAAATGTGTAAAAATTCAGTTGTACTGTTTGCTGTGTGATTCCTATTTTCTGTTTTATCAGCTTTAAAACGTTGGTAATTTGTGGTTGCCAAATCGTATTTTCCGTATTTAGACATTATATTTCTAATCTCTTCTTCAGACATTAAACCTTCGTTATTGTAGCTTAAAAAAGTGTATTTGAAATTAGCGTTTTTTACCAAATCTTCAAAGGATTTTCTAACATTTGTTTTACTGCAATAATCCGAACGATTGTAATCTCTTAAGCCAGTTTTTCCTTTTGGAATGAAGGTGTCGTATTTTGCTATTGTGTTTAATAAGTGATAATTAGAACCGTATTGTCGAGCATTATAAGGTGGATCCAAATATAAAATATCGCCTTCAATTTTCTTTATTAAAAGATTGCTGTCTTCATTGAAAACCTGGTGTTCATTGTCGTTTATAGAGAAAATGGCAGGTTCCAAAACAAGGTTTTTCTGAGCCGATTTCTTTATTTTTTTTAAATAAGCACCGTAAACTGATGCTGTATTTGCCACTTTATCAGCGCTTTCTAATAAAGAAGCCAATAGAAAATAATAGGTTTTTGAATTTATGATTTTTTCCTTTTTCCAACTTTCTATTTGTTGCCGAATAGCATCTATTTTTTTTCCGTTTTGTTCAGAGAAATAGAGTCTTTCCTTATTTCCGTTTTCGGAATATTCATTGAATATGAAACCTTCGATTCCGTTTAGTGAGTTTAGTTCTTCAATAGTGGAATAAAAATCTAATGTTTCGTGATTCTCAATGTAATTTTTGTTTAAAACATAGCTGTAATATTCTAAATCATTGCTGATTACTTTTTTTACATTGGGTTTAAAAGTTCTTCCCACAATTCCGGTTCCGGCAAATAAATCGCAAAATGTTTGGTGAGACAAATCATCTCCAACTACTGAATTTACAGACGTTTGAATGAAGGATGATAATTTTTGTTTAGAGCCTATGTAGTTCATAAAGTATTAATTTTCGACCCAAATTAGGTCTGATAAAATGGTATTATTTTCAATATTTAGATTGAATAAATTATCTGAATTAAAATTTTGAACATAAATATCAATTTCTGATTTTAGCAGTTTAACTTCGGCCTTTAATTTCCAATGTTCGTTGTTTTTATCTACTAAAACGATGAATAATCTGTTTTTCAAATGCTTTCTGCCTTCCTGGCTTTGGTTTAAATAAAGCCATTGAATCAATTTGTCAGGATTGTTTTTTGCATAAGTTACAGTTTGATTAAACCCAATTGGAAAAACCGTTGTTTTATGGTCAAAACAAGTTGTATTTATAGTAAAATCAATTAATTTATCGAATTTGTTTTTGTTGGAAGTTACGTTTTCGTGCAAGGAAAATAAGTTTTCAACAGCCTCGGCAGACCAAAAATTATACCATCTGTTTAAAGCATAATTACGAATTTTTTCATCAAATGGAGCTGTTTTTTCTAATAATGTTTCAAAATTATAAGTTGTATATATGAAATTAGTTTTTGTATCCCATTCGTCAGATTGTTTTCGTCCCCATTTGTAAGGATAAATTAATCTTTTTTTCAATTCATTTTCAACTCTTATTAAATCCATAACTCAAAGTCAGCTTTTAAATTCAAATTATATTCGTACTTGAAAAAATAGAAAAGTTAAATAGACACCGGTTAAACTTTATAATTTAATTACTTCTTAAAGCAATCAATA
The DNA here is from genome assembly GCF_043780635.1 of Flavobacterium sp. GTDB lineage: Bacteria > Bacteroidota > Bacteroidia > Flavobacteriales > Flavobacteriaceae > Flavobacterium. The sequence goes on along the minus strand of NZ_JAYWCK010000036.1, from coordinate 41,569 downwards.
ATTTGGTACGCCACTCTTAAAGCTTCTGTTGCTTGTTCCAATGTGACGATAGGAGTTGTGTTGTTGTTAATCGCATCTGCAAAAGATTCCAACTCATCTAAGATGGCGTTGTTTTGCTCCACATCAGGATTTGAGAAGTATATTTGTTTTTTTACGCCTTCAGCATTTTGTAGAATAATATCAAAATCTCCAGGAATTTCAGGAGCATCTTTCATTTTTACAACTTCACATTTTTTCTCTAAGAAATCGACGGAGATATAAGCATCTTTTTGAAAAAAACGCGATTTACGCATATTTTTAAGGGATATTCTACTCGCAGTTAAATTGGCTACACAGCCATTTTCGAACTCAATTCTGGCATTGGCAATATCGGGAGTGTCACTAATTACCGAAACTCCACTCGCATTGATTTTTTTAACTTTCGAATTGACCACGCTCAAAATTGCATCAATATCGTGAATCATTAAGTCAAGAACCACTGGTACATCCGTACCACGAGGATTGAATTCGGCTAAACGATGTGTTTCAATAAACATCGGATTTTCAATCATATTCTTGGTCGCTTTGAACGCAGGATTAAACCTTTCGACGTGACCTACTTGACCTTTTACATTGTATTCTTTGGCCAAAGCAATAATTTCTTCGGCTTCGGCAACAGTATTTGAAATAGGTTTTTCTATGAAGACGTGTTTGCCGGATTTGATGGAAACTTTGGCACATTTATAATGTGAAAGTGTTGGTGTTACAATATCAATCACATCAACGGCGTGGATTAAAGTAGCGATTGTCGAGAATTTTTTATACCCAAATTCTTTGGAAACTTTATCGGCGTTTTCTTGATTTTCATCATAAAAACCAACCAATTCGTATTTTTCGGATTGTTGTAATAATCTTAAATGTATTTTTCCGAGATGTCCAGCACCTAAAACGCCTACTTTTAACATATAAATGATTTTTAACAAAAATATAATTTATTTGTTTAAAGAATGAAGTTTATGGTTTAAAGTTTTGGAAATTGTTATTTGATTTTTGAATTTTTAAAGTTTATTTTTACCAAAATAAATTTTTTATACTTTGAAAGATACCGCCAAACATCAAGGACTTCGTAATCAATTAGTAACCCTTTTGAAAGAAAAAGGAATTACTGACAAGAATGTTTTGGAGGCTATAAAGAAAATTCCAAGGCATCTTTTTTTGAATTCCAGTTTTGCTGATTATGCATATCAGGATAAAGCATTCCCTATTGGTGCTGGTCAAACTATTTCGCAACCTTATACAGTCGCTTTTCAAAGCCAATTATTAGAAGTAAAAAAAGACCATAAAATCCTTGAAATTGGAACTGGTTCCGGTTATCAAACAGCCGTTTTGTGTTTGTTGGGGGCAAAGGTTTATAGTGTAGAAAGGCAGAATGAATTATTCAAACAAACATCGGTTTTATTACCAAAATTAGGTATTAGACCCAAACATCTTTCTTTTGGCGACGGATATAAAGGATTGCCAAATCACGCTCCTTTTGATAGTATTATTGTAACGGCTGGTGCTCCAATAATTCCGCAACCCCTGATGGCACAGCTAAAAATAGGAGGAAGGCTCGTAATTCCGCTTGGTGAAGAAAACCAAATTATGACTTTGCTAATCAGAAAAAATGAAACCCAGTTTGAGAAACACGAGTTTGGAGATTTTAAATTCGTGCCTTTATTGGAAAATAAAAATTAAAATAAAATCCCGTCTTGTTTTTTAGAACATTAGGGATTTTTTATTGAACAATAATTTCAAGATATTGCTGTAAACTTTCTTTCTCGGTTTGAGCAATAAATAAAAGAAGATCTTCTTTGTTGTTTTTCGTTTGTGCAGTTTCTAATGCATTGTAATATTGCATTTTGTTGTTATAATCGCCTTTTATATTGGCAATTACATAGCCGTTTTGCAATAAAATCAAGTTCATTACTAAGCGAGAAGTTCTGCCATTTCCATCAATAAAAGGATGAATGGTCACTAAACGTTCGTGAAGTTCTGCAGCCAAAACAACTGGATGTACACTGTTTTTACTGGTTTCATACCAAATAAATAAATCTTCCATTTCCTTTGAAACTAAAAAAGGTTGTGGTGGCGTATACGAACTACCCTTTATCATCACTTGCACACGACGATATCTACCTGCATCTTCGGGATTAATTCCCCTTAAGATTAAGTTGTGAATAGACAAAACTTCTCGGTCATTTAAGTTCGTGTTTTTCTTCGCCAAATGCTTGATATACCTAATGGCTTCCTGATGATTGATTGCTTCAAGATGTTCTCGCATACTTTTTCCGGAAATTGTCAAACCGTCGTTGATGACTAAATCCGTCTCGCGAAGTGTAAGCGTATTTCCTTCGATTCTATTACTTTCAAAAGTGTATTCCAGTTCCAAGGCTTGGTCAATTTTATAGCTATCAAATTGACTAAATTTATCAAGTTTTGACTTCAATAAATCTATTTCGGTAAGAATGGACAACAAGTTTTTATATAGTGATTTTTTAACGGCAACATAGCTATTCTCAATCTCTTCGCGAACTAAATTCATTGCTTTTAAGGCAAATTCATCCTGACCTATTTCATATAGAATTTTTTCTTTGAGCCAAGCTACCATAAGCGTTTCAAATTCTATTTCTAGTAAAGAAGCTAATTTAACAACTTGATCTTTGGTTGGTTTTCTTGATCCATTTTCGAACTTGCTGATTAACGCTTGATCTATTTTTAAAAGTTGAGCCACTTCTCTAGTCTTTAACCCCTTTAGTTCACGGGCATTTTTGAGTAGTGTTTTCATTCTAATTAGTTTGTAATTGTCGTAACAAATTTAGTCATAAATTTAAAATAAAAAAACACACCTAAAGATTTTGGTGTGTTTTTTATGGAATAAATCTATTTTAAAGATCGAGATAATTATTTTTTTGGAACAAATCCATCTTTTTTCATTTCCTGCATTACAGTAGCAATTATGCTATCTACTAAAAGTCCAACATCAGAACCATTTGAAGATTTTGTGGTTCCAGTCCAAACAAGTTTATTGTCTTTCAAAGAAAAAATATTGGTTTCAACTAAGTAAGAGGTTGTGTCTTGCTAATATCCGGGATCATAATACATAGGAGAATATGCGCCATACCATTTGTTAAAACCGTAACCGTACATTCCACCATACATTCCACCCATACCACCATAATACATAGAAGTATTTGTTCCAGGAACATAATTGGTTTCTTTTACGGTGTCAACTAATCTCATAGTCACTAAAATATCGTAATTTTTATCTTGTAGAATTTTTAATTTTTGTTTTTTAGAAAGGCCTAAATTATTTCCATTCATAATAGCATAATAAGAATGAAATTTTGGCCCGATTGCGGTAATTCTATTTTCGGTAATTCTTCTTGTCGCCTGATCTTTTACTAAAGCTACAACTAATATTTTTTTGAATTCTGTATTTGCATTAGTTACATCTGGATCTCTCCAACTGCTTACAATTGCTGTACCACTACTACAACTTACTAAAATAAACTATAGATAATGCAATAAAAAACTTCTTCAAAATTTAAATTTTTTAGATAATTAATTAAGATAAAAATATAAATAAATTCAGAATAAATTTATTTAAATTAATTTTTTAATTCTAGAAGGATTTTTTTATTCTGTCGAGATCACGCTTAGTGTCTTGCTCTTTTAACGATTCACGTTTATCGTAGGTTTTTTTTCCTTTGCATAGTCCAATTTCCAGTTTTGCCATTCCTTTTTCATTGGTAAACAATTTTAAAGGAACTATTGTCAAACCTTTGGCCTGAACACTTCTTGACAAACCTTTTAATTCTCTTTTGTTTAGTAAAAGTTTACGCTCGCTTCTTGCTTTGTGGTTGAATTGGTTGCCAAAAGCATATTCTTCAATATAAGTATTAATTGCGAAAAGTTCCATTCCATTAAATTCGCAAAAACTCTCGGTGATATTGGCTTTTCCTAAACGAATGGATTTTATTTCGGTTCCAGCTAAAACAATTCCAGCCGTAAATTTTTCGATTATTTCATAGTCGAAACGGGCTCTTTTATTAAGTATGTTGATTATTTTTAGCATCGGATTGCAAATGTAGATACAATTGAATGAAACACCAAAGAAATATATAAAAATGCCATAAATTTGCAATATGGAAAAGCCACTCTCAAAAGATCCTTTGCACGGGATTACACTTCAAAAAATTTTGGAACAACTAGTAGATTATTATGGATTTGACACTCTGAGCGAATTGATAAAAATAAAATGTTTTAAAGATAATCCTGGTATAAAATCGAGTCTGACTTTCTTACGAAAAACGGATTGGGCTAGAAAAAAAATCGAAAAATTGTATATAAAAACTTCTCCTAAACTTGAAAATAATGGCTAATTTAGACGATAGGAAACCATAACACCGCCTCGATAAGGCAACCATTCACCACTTTTATTGTAGTTTTCAGCATGATCTACTCGTTCTCCAGAGCTAACATTATAGCCTTTGTAAAAACCCTGATGGTTTCCTCCTCCTAAAAAACAGTCAAGCATAAAACGGTCATTTATCTTAATTTGATAGCCTATTGTAATCCCCATAAAGTATCCGAAACCTTTTTCATAATAATCAGTATTTACATAATTCCATTTTTGAAAGTTATAAATAGAAGCTCCAATATGACCTCCAATGTACAAACCATTATATTTTTCGTGAAAATGATATCTGTATTCAGGTGTAAATGTGTAAAATTCCATTGGTCTTCCTTGGACTGATTTCCAAAAAGAGGCTAAAATATCAAATTGAAAAGTAGATTTTTTTCCAATACTAGTTTCAATCCCAACATTTGGAATTGTCAACAGCGTTGTAAATGCATTAACTTTTACATAGGTTTGAGATTGGGAATAAGTTGAAATTAGTAAGAAAGCAAAAATGATTAGTTTTTTCATAAAGTAAGATTTTACTAGTTTTTTATTTAAAATTTTCAACTAGTTTTGGAGTCAAATATAGAGATTATTGTAAAGAATGAAGTTAACTTAGTGTTTATTCAAAACAGAATAAATAACTGTATCCAAAAATCGTCCTTCAAAACATTCGTTTTCTTTTAAATGTGCTTCTTTAACAAAACCATTTTTTAGCAATACTTTCTCGGAAATTAAATTTTCAGGATCAATCACAGCCTCGATTGAGTGAAGCTTCATTTTTTCAAAACCATATTTCACGACTTCTTTTATGGCCTCTGTTATGATGCCTTTTCCTTGATATTTCGGAAGCAACATATAACCAATTTCTGCTCTGTAATGTTCTGGTTTTATTCTGTAATGTCCAATAAGGCCTATTAGTTTTGAATCATTTTTTAAAGTTATTGCCCAATTTATTCCTTCATTATTTTCGATTTTGGAATCTATAAGAGCAATGTGTTCCAAAGCATCTTCTTTAGTTTTTACCAATGGTCTGGGAATGTATTTCATCGTTTCCTTATCTGATCGAAGAGCAAATATTTCGTTTACATCTTCATTAGCAACGCGTCTTAATTGCAAACGTTCGGTTTCAAGGTTGGGGAATGGAGAGAAAGTAATGTTCAACATATTTTATAAAATTTGAATACTAAAATTTGATTTGAAAGTTTCATTTTTTTCCAAAAGTTGAATTCCTTCTTTTTCGGAAATAGTATCATATTCTGTTAATGTATCTGAATATCCAAACCAAGGTTCAATACACAAAAAAGGACCATTTTTAACAGTCCAAATGCCTAGATTTGGAAAATCAGTAAAATTTACTTTCAATAAAGGAACAGCCTTTTGTAAAATGGTTATCGATTTAGATTTTAATGTTTTAAAGACTAAAGCATCATTTTCAAAAAGAGGATAATTTAAACTAAGTTGTCGATTTTCCAACAGAATCTCATTTGTATTATTTGAAATTAAACCATCCTCAAGAAGATGATATTTTAGAATTTCCTGTTGTTGAAATTCAAGACTATAATCTTCGAAATTTCCAGTCAAAGCAAATGCAGGATGTGCTCCAATAGAAAAAGGCATTATAAAATCATTTTTATTAATGACTTTGTAATCAATGTTCAACTTGTTTTCATCCAATGAATAGCAAATTTGTAATTCAAAATCAAAAGGATAGACTTTTCTTTTTTCCACTGATGAAATTAAAGAAAAAGTCGCACTTTTTTCAGTTTTTTCAATCAAATCAAATTCCATTTCTCTAGCAAAACCGTGTCTAGGCAAATGATACTCGATTCCATTATAGCGATATGAATTGTTTTTGAGTGTACCGATAATTGGAAACAAAATAGGAGAATGTTTCCCCCAAAATGCTGGATTTCCTTCCCAAATATATTCTTTATTCTTGCTATTTTTTAAAGAGAATAATTCAGCACCAAAGTGATTTATTTGAGCTGTTAAATTTGAATTTGATATTGTTGTTGTCAAAAGAGTTGCCAGGTATATTTTAATAATCTTGATGATGTAAATATATTTCATAATTTTAGAATTAGACAATAAAATCATTCAAATTGTAGAATTGATAAAATTTTGTCAAAATTTTACATTTAATTTAAGTGTTATGTTTATTTTTCATTTATTTGCTCTAGAAAATTTATATAATGAAAAATAATCGTTTAAAAGTCCTATTACAGTTGACTTTATTATTAGTGATTTCATCTTTATGGTCACAACAGATTCCTGCTTCTGCAACATCCAAACCAATTTCGAAGTATGATTATCACGATGCTTTCGCATCTTTTTTTTATACAAAGGATGGAACAAATACACGTTCTGCAAGTGGTCAGCCTGGATTTGAATATTGGCAAAACAGAGCAGATTATCAATTATCTGCAAAATTAAATGAAGCAAACAATGAAATTTCAGGAACTGGAATTATAACTTATACTAATAACAGTCCGGACAAAATGTCTTTTTTATGGATGAATTTAGACCAAAATTTGTTCAAATCAGATTCTCGTGGAAATGCCGTAATTCCAATAACTGGAAGTAGAAATGGTGCACAAGGTCAAATTTTTGATGGAGGTTTTAAGATAAAATCAGTTAAAATTGTTTCAATATCTAAAGGAAAAACTATCGAAAAAGAGGCGAAATATTTAATTGCCGATACCAGAATGCAGGTTTTTCTTCCTCAAGAACTGAAATCTAAAGGAGGTAATGTAAAAATTAAAATTGATTTTTCTTTCATTTCTCCAAATGAAGGTTCTGATAGAATGGGAGTATTAGAAACTAAAAACGGTAAAATATTCACAATAGCCCAGTGGTATCCTAGGATGTGTGTTTATGATGACTTAAGAGGATGGAACACCAATCCATATTTAGGAGCATCTGAATTTTATCTGGAATACGGCGATTTTGATGTAAGTATTACAGCACCTTCAAATCATTTTGTGGTTTGTTCAGGAGAATTGGTAAATTCATCAGAAGTATATACTACAGAACAGCAGAAACGTTTTTCCAATGCTTCACAAAGTGATAAAACAGTGATTATTCGTTCTGGAGATGAAGTTTTGGCTGCAGCCAATACAAATTCAAATTCCTTTAAAACTTGGCATTTTAAAATAAAAAATGCTCGTGATGCTTCCTGGGCATCGTCCGCTGCATTTATTTTAGATGCTGCGAGAATTAATTTACCTAGCGGGAAAAAATCAATGGCGATTTCAGCATACCCACTTGAAAGTGATGGGAACGAAGCTTGGGGGCGTTCAACAGAATACACAAAAGCATCTATAGAAAACTATTCGAAGAGATGGTTTGAATATCCTTATCCAGCAGCTACAAATGTGGCAGGAATTGTTGGAGGAATGGAATATCCTGGGATAGTTTTTTGTGATTACAAGGACAAAAATGAAAGTTTATGGGGAGTAACAGATCATGAGTTTGGGCATATTTGGTTCCCAATGATAGTTGGTTCAAACGAACGTTTATTTGGTTGGATGGACGAAGGGTTTAATACTTTCATCAATTCTTTAAGTTCAGTTGATTTCAATAAAGGAGAGTACAAGGAGGTTGTCTCTGATTTGCATAAAGATTCCGAAAGGTATACAAATCCAAAATTAGAGACGGTGATGAGTTCTCCTGATAATATGAAAGAAGTAAATATTGGTCCTTTATGTTATTCAAAACCAAGTACCGGATTGGTAATTTTGCGTGAACAGATTTTAGGACCTGAACGCTTTGATTTAGCTTTTCGCACTTATGTTAGTCGTTGGGCATTCAAACATCCAGCACCTGATGACTTTTTTAGAACTATCGAAAATGTTTCTGGAGAAGATTTAAGTTGGTTTTGGAGGGGTTGGTTTGTGAATAATTGGCGTTTAGATCAAGGTGTTAATTCTATAAAATATGTGGATAATAATCCAAAATCAGGTGTTTATATTACAATTGAAAACTTCGAAAAAATGGTGATGCCAGTAACACTTGACATAAAAATAAAAAGCGGGAAAGTTAGCCGTGTAAAATTACCAGTAGAAATATGGCAGAAAAATACAGATTGGACTTTTAAATATAATTCAACTGAAGAAATTGAAAGTATTGTTATTGACCCAGATCATGTATTGCCGGATACTAATGAAAGTAATAATAGTTGGACTTCAGCAACAGGAATTATTGAAAAAGACACAAGCCTGATTAGTTATTTAGGAACTTTTTCCAATAGGAATGCTCCAATAAAAATAGTAATTACTAAAAAAAGAGGAAACATCAATGTTGAAATAACAGATTATCCAAATTTTCCTGTAGAATTTATTGGTAATAACACTTTAGCATCTAAAGAAGCTGGACTTAAATTTGAATTTAATGAAAGTAAGACTGGATTTAATATGGTTTTGGATGATGGGCAAAAAATCCCGTTTGTAAGAGAAAAATAATTATGTGATATAAAAAAACACCAATTTAGTTGGTGTTTTTTTATGTCTTGAAGGTAACTTTAATTTAGCTTTATTCTGGAATTTGTTGACTCAAACAATGCAATGTTCCGAAACCCCAAATTAAATCGATAGCACTAATACCAATTATTTCTCTATCATGAAAACAATCAGCAATTATGTTTAAGGCCTTTCTGTCATTGGAATCATTAAAAGTTGGAACTAAAACACACTTGTTTAAAATCAAAAAATTAGCATAACTGGCTGGTAATCGAACTCCGTCAAAATCGATTCGCTTTGGCATTGGAAGTTGAATAATTTTTGGAGATTTTCCGTTTTCTAATTTAGCGTTTTGCAATCTTTTTAAGTTGTCTTGCAAAGGTTTGTAATTGCTGTCCTTTGAATCAGACTCTACAATGGTTATGATAGTATCGTCATTTACAAATCGGCACAAATCATCAATATGTCCGTGAGTATCATCTCCTTCAATTCCGTTGCCCAACCAAATTACATTGGTAATTCCAAGATATTCTTTGAAAACAGCTTCGTAATCTACTTTGGTAAAATTAGGATTCCGAACCTGAATATCAGGATGCAGTAAACATTCCTCAGAAGTTAATAAAGTCCCTTTTCCGTTAGTGTCAATCGCCCCGCCTTCAATAATTACTGGTTTACCGTAATATAAAACTTTAGTTACAGGAACCTTTAAAAATTCGCCCACTTTCGCAGGAACATTTTTGTCTAAATTGATGTTTTTATATTTTGCCCAACCATTAAAATTGAAATTCAAAGCTTCTCTTTGATTTCCGTTTTTAATAATAATTGGACCTGAATCCCGCATCCAACTTCTGTTGGTTTTATAAATTAGGAAAGAAACATTCGTCATTTGAACTGTTGCTGTTTCCAGCATTTTAATGACTTTAGCTTTTAGTTTTTCATCGGCAACAATCAAAAAAACTTTTTCAAAAGTGGCAACTTTCTTTATGAATTCCGCAAACGCCCATTGTATCGCTTCATATTTCCCTGGCCAATCTTTGCCATTATGAGGAAAACAAAGTAAAATTCCTTCTTGATTTTCCCATTCGGCAGGGAATCTTCGATTATTTGTAGCCATAATTAGTCGATTGCTCTTTTTGTAATGTCACCAAAAGCATCAATTCTTCTATCTCTAAAGAAAGGCCAATTCTGACGTACATTTTCTTGCAAGTCCAAATCCACTTCGGCAATCAAGATTTCCTCTTTATCGTGCGAAGCTTGCGCCAAAATTTCGCCTTGTGGTCCTGCAATGAAAGAAGAACCCCAAAACTGAATTCCAGATGTTCCTTCAATGTATTGTTCTAAACCGATTCTATTTGCTGCTGCTACATAAACTCCATTCGCTACAGCGTGACCTTTCATTACATTCATCCAAGCTCCGTGTTGGTTTTCACCATATTGCTCTTTTTCTAATGGATGCCAACCAATTGCCGTTGGATAAAACAGAACTTCAGCACCTTGTAGTGCAGTTAAACGAGCCGCTTCAGGAAACCATTGATCCCAACAAATTAGCGTTGCTATTTTTCCTTTATTGGTTGGGAAAGTTTTGAACCCTAAATCCCCAGGTGTAAAATAGAATTTTTCGTAAAAATGCGGATCGTCCGGAATGTGCATTTTTCGGTACAATCCCGCTTCCGAACCATCAGTATCAATGATGTAGGCGCTATTATGATAAATTCCTGCCATTCTTTTTTCGAAGAAAGGGACGATAATCACGACTCCTAATTCTTTTGCCAAAGTACTAAAAGCAATAAATGAAGTACTGTATAATGGTTCTGCCAAAGCAAAATTATCGACATCTTCACTTTGACAAAAATAGTGGCTGCTATATAATTCGGGCAAAGAAATTACTTCCGCACCTTGGCTAGCAGCATCTCGAACCCAAGACAGACATTTTTTAAGGTTGTTTTCGGCAACATCATTCAGATTTAATTGAATAACCGCTATTTTGTATTTCTTCTTTGGCATAAAGCAAAAATTTAGACTGCAAAAATAGTGATTTTTACAAAGAGTGAAGGTTATGGGGTTTGCATTTTTTTATAATTGCAATCAGAAGTAATGAAAAGTTGTTTAATTCACTGCTTTTAAATAAAAACAACTAACATTATGTATCTTTATATTAAATCAATACGAAATATGTCTGTCTTAATTTTGGTTCGTCACGGGCAACCTATTTACAATTTAGAAAACCGTTTTACAGGAAATTTAGATATTGCCTTGACAAAACTGGGTGAGGAAGAAGCAAGAGATGCAGGGAAGAAATTAATAGATTATAAATTCGATTTAGCTTATACCTCGATTCTAAAAAGAGCATGAGAAAGTTTAAATATTATTCTCAAGGTAATTCATCAAACGGATATTAATGTTATCAGAAATGAAGCTCTAAATGAACGGAATTATGGCAATTTGCAAGGTTTAAATAAAGAAGAAACCATTGCTAAATTCGGTCAAAAGCAAGTAGATATTTGGCGCAGAAGTTATGCCGTTCGTCCTTCTGAAGGCGAAAGTTTAGAGGATACTTTTAATAGAACTGTTCCTTTTTATAAACATGAAGTCGAGCCACAATTAAAACTTCAAAAAAATATTTTAATCGTTGCACACGGCAATAGTTTAAGAGCTTTGGTGATGTATTTAGAAAATATATCTGTACAAGAAATTTCGAATTTGAACATTCCAACAGGTATTCCAAGACACTATAGTTTTGATGAAAATCTAAAAATTTTGAAAGTAAGGTATTTGTGATTTACAAAATATTTAATTGTTATTTGATTTCGTTTTCAAGAACAGAATTATTCTCGAAATCAGTAAAATTTTTGATAGTGATTTTGGCAATTTCTGTGACTGCTTCCTGAGTATAAAAGGCCTGATGTGGAGTGATTAAAACATTATTGAACGACAATAATCTTTCAAAAATATCATCTTGAATGATTATTTGTGAACAATCTTTGAAAAATATATTGCTTTCTTTTTCATAAACATCGATTCCTAAATATCCAATTTGTTCCTTTTTTAAAGCAATAATTGCCTCTTCAGCATTTATAATGGCACCACGACTTGTGTTAATAATCATAGCGCCTTTTTTTATTTTATCGAAGGCTTTAGTATCAAATAAATGGTTTGTTTTTGGAGTTAATGGGCAATGAATTGAAATGATATCTGATGCAGAAAGCAATTCGTCAAAGGTTTTATATTGGATTCCCTTTTGTTTTAATTCTTCGTTTTCTTTGATATCAAAAGCTATGATTTTGCAACCTAAACCTAACATTATATTGCAAAATGCACGTCCTATTTTTCCAGTTCCAACAATTCCGATTGTTTTTCCATAAAGGTTAAACCCCATTAAATTTTGTAGAGAAAAATTATTCTCCCGAACTTGATTATAGGCTTTTTGTGTTTTTCTGTTCAAGGTAAGAATCAATGCAATGGCATGTTCGGCTATGACTTGTGGCGAATAAGCTGGAATTCTTAAAACCTTTATATTATTAACTTTAGCCGATTTTATATCTATATTATTGTATCCAGCGCTTCGTAAATCGATTAATTTTACACCAAGTTTTGCTAATTTTTCGATGCAGTTTTTGTCAAGGATATCGGTTATAAAAACGCAAACAGCTTTGAACCCTTTGGCTAAATGAGTTGTTTTGGAATTTAATGATTCTTCAAAAAACACCAATTCGTGTTTGTTATCGATATTAAATTTATTGAAGTATTCTTGTTCATAAAATTGTGTTCCAAACACAGCTATTTTCATTTTGTTCCGTTTTAAAAATCAAATCTTTTAAAATAGTCATCTACAAAAAGGCGCTGATCTTCATCACTCATATTATCGGAGTTTTTGACTTCGATTTTAATTTTATCAAACTGATGATTTTCCTTCAAGGTATTATATAATTCAACTTTTGCATCTGTTGGACCAAAAAGAATTACTTCATCGAAGCTTTTAATAATTTTTGATATATTCTTATAAAATGTAGCATGTTTGTGCTGCTCTTTATTGTGCATTTCGCTTTCGCTACGTTGCAAAGTTTCTACTCTGTCTTGGAAGGTAAAATCACAAACAATGATTTTTATTTCTTTTGTTTCTGTTCCAAATTCAATTATATGTGCATTAGAATGATCCATACAAATGCCTATTTTTTTTACTGTTTTCATTGTGGGTTATCTTCTTCTAAATCGTTATGGTCGTCTCCGCCGATGCTGTAAAAATTATTTTCTTCGTCCTCGCTGCCAATATTTTCTTGGTCATCATCAAGTTCGGAACCCGGTACATCTAAATCTTCTCCTAAATAATCCAAATCAATGTCACTTTCGTTCCATTCTGGGTCTTCATCAACAATTTCAGATTGCTTTTTTTTAGAAATATTTTCTGGATCGATATCAAATTCTTTGTCAAATTTGTTATAAATATCATCGCTTTCAGGATATTTTGGATAGCCATCTTTGTTTTCTATTTGCTCATTTGCAGCTTTTGGAAATTTTTCTTTATTTTTCATTATATAGTAATTTAAGATTTACGAAATTCTTCTTCTAAAATTTTTTTCTTGTCAAAATACTCAGATTCTGTGATGTCTCCTTTAGAATATCGTTTTTGTAAAATGTCGTAGGCTGAATCTTTTTTTCGTCTTTGACCAGGAATATTATAAGGGATTGCAAAAATCCAAAATAAAAGAATTACCCATATTGCCCACCAAATAATATTCATTCCGAAGTAGTAATTTTCGTAGTACATAATTTTCGTTTTAATTATTTTTTGAAATAGATCCTATACAAATTTGGGATTATTAAGCTGTTTTCTTGTTATATAATTTATTGGTTAAGTTTCAATATTCACACCTTCATTTGTGATAAATATAAAGCTCAAAGTGCAGTGAAAACTTCAAGTATTTGTCTTAGATTTTAATGATAAATAAAAATTTTAGGAATTTCTATTTATCATTAAGCGTTCTTGATATAAGAGTATTTAATGAAAAAATTTGAATGTAGAAGACAACACAAATCAATTTAATGCTAATTAATGATCTGTATTTGCAATAAATTATGGATTACTCTTTGTTTAATCTCTGTTTTTTTTTAAAAAATGTTTTATAAGATTTCCTCCAATTAATTTAATACGATCAGAATTTTTGGAGACCAGATTGGCTACTGCAAATTCAAATACCGTTCCAATAACTTTTTTGATAGGATTGTGCGAAATGCCTAACAAAAGGGTTTTGGAAAGAAATCCAGTACCAAGGCCTATGGCATTGCTGACCAAATCGCTTTTTATTTCGGGCGAAGCTGTTACTTCGTGAAATAGGTTCTTGACCATGTTGAAGGGTTTTATGCTTTCATAAGCAACGTGAAATTGATCCTTGAGTTGTTCCAAATCATTCGCATATTTCAGTTCCTCAGCCATAATTAAATCATTTAACGCATCTGTTTCGTTTCTATTTTTCATGATTCTTTTTGTTTCAACAATTGTTTAATAATGGAATTACTAACAGGATATTTTATCCATTGATGACGAAATACCTGAATAAAAATAGACAAAACTGCATAGAAACCACCGATTACAAAAAAACCGTAAAAGGCGTCGCCAAGAATTTTTCCTATCCATAATGACAAACCTATGGAAACAATTAAGACTGAGAATACTACTGTCATAATAACTGCCAGTCGCGAAACAAGCGATGAAACAACATCGGCCGATTTATCTATGGCGTTTAGCTTCAACAAATTCAGGGTCGTTTTGCCGTAATCTTCTGCGCGCTCAAAAAGCGTTGCTATGGGAGTGGTATTATCAGTCATAATAGTCTGTTTATAGTTTATATTTTGATGCCTTATGATCCATATTTTTTATTTCATCAAACTCTGCTTTTCCATCTTCGGACATTTCCATGGCAAATTCTTTTGCACTATGGATTTTTTCGGCGATAGAATCTGCAAAATCGTTGTATTTCGATTTTAATTCGTCTGCGTAATCATTTCCTTTATCCGCAATTTGTTTGCGTGTTACAGAACCTTTTGCGGGAGCAAATAAAATTCCCAAAATTCCACCAATGGCAAGTCCTGCCATTGTTCCTAATACTACTTTACCTGTACTCATAATCGTTTTTATTAAATTGTTACTATTTTTTAATGAATGAATTTTAATTTTTTAACTGCATTGCCCCAATAGGAAGTAGATAATTACAAAAACGATGATCGTGCCAAAACAACCACTACCTAATTTTTTTGCACCGTAACCCGCTATTAGTCCTTTGAATATATTGTTCATTGTGTAAGGTTTTTTGAAATTTTTTCCGCTATTTGTCTATTGAAAACTATAATGTAAAGGTGAGGTTCTCTTTTAAGTTTTATTTTACATTACTTTTAAAAAAAGTTGCAAGATTCACAGATTGTAAAACAGGTTGATTTTCTTGGTTTGGATTGAAGAAGTAATACGAACTAAACGATATGGGAAACTCGAAAGATTTTGAAGAGTTTGAGTTTTTTGGGCATGGATTGAATGTCCAATCAGTTTGGTATGCGAATTAAAACGGCACATTTCAATTTATTGATTAGAATTCTTATTATTAGAAGAATTTCGCCCCAAGTTTTAATTTACATTATACATATCATAATTTCTGAACCACTCAGTCGATTGGCCAGGTTTAATAAATATATTAACAAATAATTCTGGACTTATCACGTGTTTCCATCCCCAAAGATTCACTTGATTTGTTTTAAAACTTGCGGTTTCGCTTATTCTAATATTACTTTTAAGGTTTGTTAATTCCCAAGCTGCATTAATATTTTCACTTCCTGAAAGGTTGCTAAAAAAGAATTGTTTATTAGGAGAACCGTTAAACTTGATTTCATTTAGACCGATTTCGACTTTTTGTTCTGGATTAACCGTTTCTTCAAATAGTTGAGGTTTTAATTGAAAAGGAAATTTTAATACATAATTGCTTCCTATTGAATCTTTATTTATTGATATAAAATTATGGACATATTCATTGGTAATAATATCTTTTTTACCTGTGTTTTCTATATAATATTTAATAGCAAAACCACTATTATGTAATTCAATCTCTTTTTTTAAAATATATGAATAACCATTGATAGCTTCTGATTTACAAATAAATACAATTCGATTGGGTTCTGTAGTAATTTCAAATTTGGCAGGTTTAATCTCGTAATTTTTATTGAATAGATATATAGAGTCCTCTTTTTTCAATAAACCTACGCCAATCTTTTGAAACCAATCTCCTTTGTTCGTTTCATCAAAACCTAATGCCGAATTTATACCGAATTCATTGTAAAATCCTTTTCCAAAACAATGCTCATCTTGACCATCATTGTTTTCAGTACTTGACAATGGAATGTTTTGAAATAAAACCTTCACAATTTTTCCAGTCCAGTCAAATCGTGAAAAATTATAATTTTCTAACGGAGAATCAATATGTATTTCTAGATTTTTGTTTTTAAGTATATGAGACATATTTTGAGAAAAAGAATTAATTAAAACTGATATATTAATTTAAAATTAGAAATTTGAATAATAATTTTAAGATTTAGTAGTAAGTATTTTGAAACGTTTCCTTTTCAAATTCCTAATATTTTGTTTACCAAGGAAGATTCAACGGCTTAACTTCATTTTTATAAAAGTCCTCTAGCTTTTTAACTATTTCCTTTGAAATGGGATTGTTTATGCTTTCTACATTATTTACTAATTGAGCAATATTTATATTTCCTGGAATTATAGTAGCCACAGCGTCATAGGATAAACAAAACGAAATTGCTTTGTGTGCAAGATTTTCTTGTGCATCTATAATTGCCTTTACTTTATTTACAAGATTCGCCCTGATTTGAATGTCTTGTCTGGACCAGCGCTTTCTAATGTCATCAAAGGTGCTTTCAGCATTATATTTTCCGGATAACCAACCTGAATCGAGAGGAATTTTTGCAATTATGGCAACCTCTTTTTTCATAGCCATGTCAAAAGCTCTTGAAGCATCCTGATGCAGAATATTAAAAAAAGCTTCAATGACTTTGGCATTGGTTGTTTCCATAAGTAACCTCATATCTTCGTAGGTATCTAAAGAGGCGCCATATGCTTTTATTTTACCTTCCTCAATTAAACGTTCAAACAGTTCATAATGATCATTTTTATTTCCATCCAAATACTCCAATGGTGGATTATGCATAATGAGCGAATCAACATAATCTAAGCGTAATCTTTTGAGGCTGCCTTCCAATGATTCTCGAATATAACTTGAATTATAATTAGTTTTACCTGAATCATTATGGCCAAATTTTGTATTGATCACTATGCTACTTCTATCAACACCTTTTAGTGCTTTACCTAGTCTGTCTTCGCTGGTACCATGCCCATAATTTGGTGCTGTATCAAAAAAATTGATTCCTAATTCCAATGCTTTTTGCACGAGTTCCACAGCACTATTTTCGGATATACTTTGCCATCCGGAATTATTACCCAACTGCCAAGCACCAAGCCCAATTTCTGATACTAAGGCTGAGTCATCAATGTATTTATTATATTTCATAAGTTTCAGTACTATTTTTCAATGTAAAAATACGAAATTAACTGATTACATAAAAACATATAAAACGCTGCTTTTTGATTTCTCTTGACTTCTTGGCTATTTCAATATTCAAAAAACACAAGTTGACAAAGAAGTTGACAAAGAAGTTGATAAAGTTGTTGAGGTAAATAGTTGTGGGGGAGAAGTTTGGAAGCTTCGGACAGCAGCCGGGATATTATGGAACACTTCGAGGATCTGAGCATTAAACCACACGAAAGGATTCGTGCGGGAGCGGGGGATTTACAGCTTTTGATAATGCAAGAAAATTTGCTTGCTACGCTGGAACCGCCCCTTTTGAATATAGTTCAGGTTCGAGTATTAAAGAACGAACCAAAGTGAATCATATGGCAGATAAAAAGATGAAATCAATTTTACAAATGTGCGCTTTAGTGGCAGTGAAACACGATCCACAACTCAAAGAATATTATGAAAGAAAAAAAGGAGAAGGTAAGAATGCTATGCTAGTTTTAAACAATGTAAAAAGGCAAAATTTTTGGTCGTGTATTTTCTGTAATTAACAGACAAACTCCATACATAAACACATATAAATTTGCCTGTTAATTTTTAAAATTTTTACTTGTTTTTTATCATAGAATGCGCTATCCGTAAACGAGAATATTTATTGTATATCCGAGCGATCGGGTTTATTTTAATCCTATTATAATGTAATTGTTACATAAAAAATGTAAGCATTTAAACCCATAAAAAACACTGCTGGCAATGAAATCCACAAGCTGTCTTTCAGTTTTATTCGTACGATTACTCCAAGAAACATCAATAGCGCAAGACCTCCAGACGATAGTAATAAAATAGGTTTATACCAAAAACCTATTAATAATCCTATAGCACCCAAAATTTCTAATACAATAGTAAGTAAGCCTAATTTTTCTAATTTAAACCGTTTGAATTCATTTTTCATATGTGGTGATATAAAATATGAAATGCCATAAAATAGAAAAGAAAAACTAGATAGTATAACAATGCTGTTAAATAAATTCATAATTAAATTATTCCTAATGAAGTTGTTGTTAAAAACACACACAAGATCAATAGAATTAGTGAAGGAAGGTGTTTAATGAATGGATTTTTTATTTTAAAATGAAAATATTGAGCAGCTACCATAAATAATCCCATAAGAGCTGAAGGGATTGCTATTAATTCTGGATGCCAAATTCCTACTGTAAGTAATGCTGCTAGAGTTATTTTTGAGGCTCCAACAAAACTTCGAGTTAAATCACTTAATCCAAATTGGTTAAACTCTTTGACAACATTAAAATAGCGAAATATCCAAACATAATAAACAGATGCTGCAACAATAATTAGTACTGATGTGGTTAAATTTATCATTTTACTTTTTTTTAGTTAATTATTTTCTTTTGAACTGATTTTCGTCTTATTGATTTACAATCTATTACCAAAAATACAAATTTATTTGTAAAATACTTAATACTTCGACTTGAGAAAATTTTATTTTTTTGTTGTGTTATTTCTATTAAAGAACCAATTCACTCTGATTTCTGAAAACTAATTTTCCATCAAAAGTATCAATCAAAACGATGCTATCAGTTGTAATTGTTCCCGCCAAAATCTCTTTCGATAATTGGTTCAAAACGTCTCTTTGTATTACTCGTTTCACTGGTCTTGCACCAAATTGCGGATCGTATCCTTTATCTGATAAATAAGTAATCGCTTCTGGCGTGGCGTCTAAAGTGATGCCTTGAATTGCCAGCATTTTTTTTACACTTTTCAGTTGCAAGCCCACGATTTGGGCAATATTAGCATTGGTCAACGGTGTAAACATCACGATTTCGTCAATACGATTGATGAATTCAGGGCGAACGGTTTGTTTCAATAATCCCAAAACTTCTACTTTGGCGGCTTCGGTGGCGGCTTCGACACTTCCCTTCAAATTATCAAATTTATCCTGTATTATCTGGCTTCCCATATTAGAAGTCATAATGATTATCGTGTTTTTGAAATCGGCCAATCTTCCTTTGTTGTCTGTCAATCGTCCTTCGTCCAAGACTTGTAACAAGATATTAAAAGTATCAGGATGCGCTTTTTCGATTTCGTCCAACAGAATCACGGAATATGGTTTTCTACGCACGGCTTCGGTCAATTGTCCGCCTTCGTCATAACCCACATATCCCGGAGGTGCACCAACTAAACGGCTAACACTATGGCGCTCTTGGTATTCACTCATATCGATTCGGGTCATTGCGTTTTCATCGTCGAAAAGATATTCGGCTAAGGCTTTTGCCAATTCGGTTTTGCCAACACCGGTTGTTCCAAGGAAAAGGAAGGTTCCAACAGGTTTTCGCATATCCTGCAAGCCGGCGCGGCTTCGTCTCACGGCATCGCTCACAGCTTCGATAGCTTCTTCCTGACCTACGATACGTTTATGTAATTCGTCTTCCAGTTTCAAGAGTTTTTCTCTTTCACCTTGAAGCATTTTCATCACGGGAATTCCGGTCCATTTGGCGACCACTTCGGCAATGTCTTCCCGGGTTACTTCTTCTTTTATCAATGATGTTCCTCCAGATTGATCTTCTGCCAATTGTTTTTGAAACACTTCCAATCGTTCTTGCGCTTCTTTTATTTTTCCGTAACGAATTTCGGCTACTTTTCCGTAATCGCCTTCTCGTTCGGCGCGTTCGGCTTCGTATTTGAAATCTTCGATTTCGGTTTTTATATTTTGAATGTTATCGACCACGTCTTTTTCGGATTTCCATTTGGTGTAGACTTCGTTTCGGTCGTCTTTCAGATTCGCCAAATCCATTCCCAACGCTTTGAGTTTGCTTTCGTCTTTCTCGCGTTTGATGGCTGCAATTTCAATTTCCAACTGCATTATTTTTCGATCCAAAACATCCAATTCTTCGGGTTTCGAATTAATTTCCATTCGGATTTTCGAAGCTGCTTCGTCCATTAAATCAATGGCTTTGTCCGGCAAAAACCGATTGGTAATATACCTTTGCGATAATTCGACAGCCGCAATAATGGCATCGTCTTTTATCTGTACTTTATGGTGTGTTTCGTATTTATCCTTGATTCCACGAAGAATAGAAATGGCACTTTCGGTATCCGGTTCCTCAATCATTATTTTTTGGAAACGTCTTTCAAGAGCTTTGTCTTTTTCGAAATATTTTTGATATTCGTCCAAAGTGGTTGCACCAATAGCACGCAATTCACCACGGGCCAAAGCCGGTTTCAGGATATTTGCCGCATCCATTGCCCCTTCACCACCTCCAGCACCAACAAGAGTATGGATTTCGTCTATAAAAAGAACAATATCGCCTTCGGCAGCGGTAACTTCTTTCACGACAGATTTTAGACGTTCTTCGAATTCTCCTTTGTATTTTGCTCCGGCTATCAAAGCTCCCATATCAAGTGAAAACACGATTTTGTCTTTCAGGTTTTCGGGAACGTCGCCATCCACAATTCGATGTGCCAATCCTTCGGCAATGGCGGTTTTACCAACTCCAGGTTCACCGACCAACATTGGGTTGTTTTTGGTTCGACGCGTCAAGATTTGCAAAACTCTACGGATTTCTTCATCACGACCAATAACGGGATCGAGTTTTCCGTTTTTAGCCAATTCGTTAAGATTTCGAGCGTATTTGTTTAATGAATTATACGTTTCTTCCGCAGATGCTGAGGTTACTCTTTCGCCTTTTCGAAGTTCATCAATGGCGGCTTTTAATCCTTTTTCGGTTACGCCTTGGTCTTTCAGAATTTGAGACACCTTACTTTTGGAACCAAAAATAGCCAATATTAAATGTTCGATGGAAACGAATTCGTCATTCATTTTCTTAGCAATGATTTCGGCTTCGTTGAGCGTCGAATTTGCCGTTCTGGAAAGCATAATTTCGCCACCAGAAACTTTTGGGAAACTCTGGATAGTGCTGTCTAATATTTGTTCGAACAACGGAACATTTACATTCAGTTTTTTCAAAATGAAAGGCGCCACATTTTCATCGACCTCAAATATAGCCTTGAAAATATGTTCGTTCTCTATTTGTTGTTGTCCAAAACTCTGTGCCAACTGCTGTGAAAGATGGATTGCTTCCTGCGATTTGATAGTAAATTTATTTATGTTCATTTTACTTTTATTTAAAGTTTAATGTGCTAATTTTTGTGCTTGTGGCAACTATTTAGTTGTTGTACCTTCGAAAAATAATCGTCAAATGTTATTCCATCACTAAAGTTACGACAAAATGACTGAAATCAAGGTGATTGGATGAGACATAATGACTTAAAAAACGACAAAATGGGTGTATTTAATTCTATTTTCGGGAATTCCGAGAATCAAGATTCTTCTGCAAATAATATTAATTGGATCAACTTGACTGATTTGGGCCAGTTGAACGAAATCATAACACTTTCAAACGATAAGCCGGCAGTGATTTTCAAGCACAGCACCCGTTGTAGTGTGAGCAGATTTGCTTTGAAGCAATTTGAAAACGAATTTGATAATGAAGATAAAGTAGACACGTATTTTTTGGATTTATTGGAACACCGAGATGTTTCAAACGAAATTGCGAAACGTTTTGGTGTTTTTCATCAATCGCCACAATTGTTGTTGATCAAGGATGGAAAATCAATTTATGATGTTTCCCACAGCGATATTGATGCCGAGGAATTGATGGAAAAATTGTAAATTAACCTAGGCCAATGTTCGAAACTTTGGCAAAATTATATCAACCCAAATCTATTATAAATAAAAACTAATGAAAAGTCTTTTTTATTTTTTAGTTATTACCTTTTCTTTTAACTCTTTCGGACAGAATTTAATTCCTAATTATCAAATAGGAAATTTTATTGATTACAACAAAAAAATAATCAATGGGTATTATGATTTTGATTATGCACCCAAAACTGCGCTAAAAGTTAGCTATGAATCCAATGAGAATTTTACTCTAGGTTATTATTTTGACCTAAAAGGAGCAAAAGTCTATGGATTGTTGAAATATTCTCAAAGTGATCGAGATTTGAAGTTTAAAATGAATGAGGCAGAGGTCGAAAAAGTAATAGAAGCTGATGAAACAAATGGTTATATCATTGGAATCGATACTTTTTCGGTGGTGAAAAATGTTGAAATAATTGGTCTTTTTGGAGGAAAAATTTCAAAAAAAGGCGAATTTGCTGCCAATATTGAGAGTATTGGAGGAATGAAGTTTTATAAGTTTACAGCAAATGGTCCAAACGGAAATACTTACAATAGTTATATTGTTAAAAAATCAGCCTCATCTGATTTTGTTACTTTTCCATCCGGTAGTTCTAAGTTTAAAAGTTTGGCTGGCGAAATTTTTGGAAATGATGCTGTTCTTAAGGAATATATAGAGGAAGGTAAGTATAAAGAAGGCGATATACCTTCTATTTTAAAGATATATAAATACATAAAACTTTTTAAAAACGGGCAAAATATATATTATAATGCATCTCGTGATGAAACCAATAATAAGGACGAAAGTGAATATTATTCAAAAATAAAATCAATTCAGGATTCTGTTTTTCATTTGAGTAACTTTTTAAAGAATGATGTGAAAATTAATGAAGGTGATTTCACTTCTTTTTATCCACATAATAAACAAGGTGATTTCGTCTTTTATTATCCAAATGAAGCAGTTAGAAGAAAGATTAGTTTTAAAAATAATAAGCCAAAAACGGGAATTGAATACTTTGAAAATGGTAAAATTCATAGAGTTTATGAAATTTTAGAGTATGGATCATTAGTTTACAGGGAAGTATATGGTGCCAATAATGTGAATTTACTTGATGATAAATGGACTGGAAGTGAGCAGTTTGTCGATCCTATTTCAGGTAAAAAAATTACCTATGAGTACGAAAATAAAAAACTTAAGACTGCTTATTTTATTGATGCAAATGGTGAAAAAGTGTATCAGCTTTGTGAAAATAATGCTGAAGTTAAAAAATTTAATAGTTTACAAAAATTAGCTAAGGAGGATTTAGCCTACCCGCTAGAGTCTTTGCATAAGAATGTTCACGGTTTTGTTTTGGTTAAATGTATCGTTGAACCATCAGGATTGGTTACAGATTTGGAAATTATTAAGGGATTAGATGAGGCTTGTAATAAAGCAACTTTAGATTTTCTGAGTTGTTTTAAAACAGAGACCTATTGGAAACCTGGAAAAGTTGATGGAAAGGAAGTGAAACAAGAAATTATATTTCCAATAGATTTCTCAATTATAAACTCATCTATTTATAGAAATAATTATTACAATTTTTGGTGGCAAAATAATATGATGATGCAGCAACAACAAATGATGCAGCAACAACAAAATAATATGATTCGGTCTGCAGGATTTAGATAGCAGCATATAGCTTTTGTTTAAAAGTAAGTAAAAGAAAAAAGCCACGAATTCAAGAATTAAATTTAAATAATTCTTGAATTCGTGGCTTTAAATTTATAATAAATCTACTAATAAGCCTGATTCATCTTTTCTTTTATTTCCTCCAAACAAAGGTTGTTAATGCTTCCTTCGTGTGTGTGTTTCGTCTCTTTTGGAGATTGAAAAGTACCGTTTTCCAGTTGTTCGGCAACCGCTTTATAAGCATCTCTAAACGGCATTCCGGAAACCACCATTTCGTTTAAAGTATCCACAGTAAACAGATGATTGTATTTAGGATCGTCCAAAATGTGTTCTTTTACCTTGATGTCGTTGATGGAGAAAATCGCAATATCCAAGCAAGCTTTCAGGTTTTGAATGGCAGGAAATAACCCTTCCTTCAACAATTGTAAATCCCTGTGATAACCGCTTGGCAAGTTGTTTGTGATTAAAGTAATTTCATATGGCAAGGCTTGAATTTTGTTGCATTTTCCACGGATTAACTCGAAAACATCCGGGTTTTTCTTGTGTGGCATAATGCTGGATCCTGTTGTCAAATGAGCAGGTAAAGCGATAAAATCAAAATTCTGGCTCATATACAAACATACGTCCATAGAGAATTTTGATAAAGTGGCGGCAACGCTACTCATTGCAAAAGCTACCGTTTTTTCAGATTTTCCACGGCTCATTTGAGCGGCCACCGAATTGAATTTCAAGGTTTCGAAACCCAATTCCTTGGTTGTAAAAGTTCTGTTGATTGGAAATGAACTTCCGTAACCGGCAGCGGAACCCAATGGATTTTGATCCACAATTTTCAAAGCTGCATTCAGCATCGTAATATCGTCAATCAAGGTTTCAGCATAAGCAGAAAACCACATTCCAAAAGAAGATGGCATTGCAATTTGCAAATGTGTATATCCCGGCAACAACACGTTTTGGTGTTTTTCGGCCGATTCCATTAGCAAATCAAACAAGGTTTTTACCTGTAATTTGAATTCAGTTACCACATCTTTAAGATACAAGTTCACGTCAACCAAAACTTGGTCGTTACGAGAACGAGCGGTGTGGATTTTCTTTCCGGCATCGCCTAGTTTTATTGTCAATAAATATTCAATTTTGGAATGTACGTCTTCAAAACTATCTTCAATTTCGAATTCACCTTTTTCAACTTCAATAATGATGTCTTCTAAAGCCAAAACTAAAGAATCGGTTTCTTCTTCTGTCAAAAGTCCGATATGGCATAGCATTTTGGCGTGAGCGATGGAACCCAAAGCATCGTATTTGGCTAGAACCAAATCTAATTCACGGTCGTTTCCGACGGTGAAATGTTCAATTTGTTTGTCTGTTGGTATTCCTTTTTCCCAAAGTTTCATAGGCTTATTTTTTATTGTTTGAAAAAATCAGTCAGTATTTTGATATACAATTGAATTCCTTCTTCGATTTCGTTTACATATATAAATTCGTCTGCCGAGTGAGAACGCAGGGTTTCTCCAGGTCCCATTTTTAAGGATTTGCAACTCAAAACCGATTGATCCGAAAGAGTAGGCGAGCCGTAAGTCGTTCTTCCCAAAGCGATTCCTGCTTGCACCAATCCGTGCAAAACGGGAATGGAAGACGCATTCAAATGCATCGAACGCGGTGTAATTTCAGCCGTAACATTTGCTTTTACGGTTTCCAAAATTTCGGTATTGTTGTAGCAATCATTTACCCGAATATCGATTACCAAATGGCATTCGGCGGGAACCACATTGTGTTGTTTTCCTGCATAAATTTGGGTAACGGTCATTTTTACTGGACCCAAAACATCTGATATTTTTTCGAATTGATAGGTTTTGAACCATTCAATTATTGGCATTGCATTGTAAATGGGATTGTCAGGATTGTTATGTGCCGCATGACTTGCCGTGCCTTTTACAACAACATCCAATACCAATAATCCTTTTTCAGCTACCGCCAATTGCATCAATGTGGGTTCACCAACGATGGCGCAATCCAATTCAGGTAAATGCTTTAAAACGCTGTTTAATCCATTTTTTCCGCTGCTTTCTTCTTCTGCCGAAACAACCATTACGATATTGTACGGAAGGTTTTCATTGGCATAAAAATGAACAAATGTTGTCATTAATGAAACCAAAGCTCCGCCCGCATCGTTGCTTCCAAGTCCAAATAATTTACCATCTTCTACAATTGCCTCAAACGGATTTTTTGTATAACCTTGATTTGGTTTTACGGTGTCGTGATGCGAATTGAGTAAAAGTGTCGGTTTGGATTTATCAAAATATTTATTGTAAGCCCAAACATTATTATTCTCTCTTTCGAACTGAATATTGTTTTGAGTAAACCAATTTTCGATTAAAAGCGCCGTTTGATCTTCTTCGCTCGAGAACGAAGGTGTTTCAATCAGTGCTTTTAATAGCGCAATGGCTTCTTGAGTTAGGGTTTCTATGTTTTTCATATATTTTTGTATTGCCACAATAGCACTTCTTTTGCCACGAAGACACAAAGTCACGAAGTTTTTAAATTATTGTTCGATCATCATTAGTCGTTGGTTGAGAAATTACTAGAAAATTTAGAACTTCATCAGTTTCATTTGCAATATAATGTTTGGTTTTAGGTTCTATCAAAATACCTTTTTGTTCTTTGATAATTTCAATTTCATCATTCAAATAAAATGTAGCTTTGCCTTTTAATACAAAGAAAAATTGTTGTGCATTGGTGTGAAAATGTAATTTTTCTTTGGTTCCACGAGGCATACTTTCTTGTTTTATTGACAATCCTTCGGTATCAGCTAGAACCCAGCTATCGCAATTGTCACCCCAAATATAATGCTTCGCAGATTTTTTATCGATTACCTTTTTCATTATCAATTCTTTGAACCTGTCAGGTTTTATTTTCTATAATTCTATACTTGTGCAAATTGCCGTTTTGTCTTTCAACATTCTATGGTGACCGATTTTAATTTTTTGAACTCCTTTTGACAAGCTATTAAAGCAGTTGTCTAATTTAGGAATCATTCCGGAATGAATGGCTCCTTCTGCTTTTAATTTAGAATAAAGAGCCGAATTTATTTGTTCGATTACCGAATTTTCATCATCAACATCCGTCAGTACTCCCGCTTTTTCGAAGCAATAATTCAAAGTTACTTCAAAAACTTCCGAAGCAGCAATGGCCAATTCACTGGCAATCGTGTCTGCATTGGTATTTAATAATTGCCCTTTTTTATCGTGTGTGATTGCACAAAAAACAGGAACAATTCCGTTATTGATTAAAGTTTCCAATAAAACAGTATTCACTTTTTGAATGTCACCCACAAAACCATAATCGATGGTTGGATGGTTTCTTTTGGTGGATTGAATCAAGTTTCCATCGGCACCAGAAAATCCCATTGCATTGGTATTATTGGCTTGCAACTGAGCCACAATATTTTTGTTGATTTCGCCGGCATAAATCATTACAACAACATTCAACATTGGTTGGCCCGTAATTCTTCGTCCGTCAATCATTTGAGGAGTTAAACCTATACTTTGCGCCATTTTGGTAGCCGATTTTCCACCACCGTGAACTAGAATTTTATTCCCTTTAATGTTTGAAAAATCAGATAAAAACTGGGATAATTCTGTTGGATTATCGATGATGTTGCCACCAATTTTTATGATTGAAAGAGGTTTTTTATTTGACATTTTCCAATATTTTTCGCAACACTAATTGGGCTGAATAGGTTCTGTTATTCGCTTGTTCGATGACAATCGAGTTTTCGCTGTCAATCACTTCGTCAGTCACGATTACATTTCTTCGCACTGGCAAACAGTGCATAAATTTGGCATTGTTTGTCAATTTCATTTTATCGGCAGAAACTGTCCAATTGGGATCCGAATTGGTAATTTTTCCATATTCCTTGTAATTGCTCCAGTTTTTGGCATAGATAAAATCAGCATTTTTAAAAGCTTTGTCTTGATTGTATTCTATTTTGGAATCTTTCATGATTTCAGGATTCAATTCATAACCTTTTGGATGCGTAATAACGAAATCCATATTTTCTTGTTTTTGCATCATTTCTACAAAAGAATTTGGAACTGCCTGAGGCAAAGCTCTTGGATGCGGAGCCCAAGTTAAAACCACTTTTGGTCTGTGTGGGGTTTTGTGTTCTTCCATTGTAATAGCATCGGCAAGGGATTGCAACGGATGTCCCGTAGCGCTTTCCATATTCACGATGGGCACAGTCGCGTATTTCAAAAAGCCTGACATTACTGTTTCGGCATTGTCTTTTTCTTTGTCGATCAATCCTGCGAAAGCCCTGATGGCAATAATGTCTGCATATTGAGAAACCACTGCAGCCGCTTCCTTGATATGTTCCGAAGCACCTTGATCCATAATAGCTCCATCTTCATATTCCAATGTCCAACCTTCGCTGCCAAAGTTCATCACCATCACGTTCATTCCTAAATTCGTGGCTGCTTTTTGGGTACTCAAACGCGTCCTCAAACTAGAATTAAAAAACAACATTACCAGTGTTTTGTTCTTCCCCAGTTTTTTGTTTTTAAGTGGTTTTTTTTTAATTTTTAACGCTTGTTTCACCCAGTTCTCTAGTGAATCTATATTTTGTATGGATATAAAGTTCATTGTTATGTTTTTTGGACGCTGATTAAACGGATTCGCTAAAGCGAAGACGCGGATAAAAGCGGATTTGTTACTATTTCTTTCGATTTATTGGACGCAGATTAAACTGATTTGCTCAAGCAAAGACACGGATAAAAGCGTATTTTACTTTATTTATTTTCTATGATTTTCAAATATTTTTCTTTTAAATTCTGGTTTCTTTCCAAAGTTTAGAAGCAAACCCACTTCACAATCTGTTCCTCTTAAATAATTTAGAATTTGATTTTCAAAATCTTTAACAATACATTCAGCAGATTTTAATTCAAGTATAATAATATCTTCAACTACTAAATCAGCATAATATTCTCCAACTTCAATTCCTTTATAATAAACTGAAATTTCCTTTTGGGCTTCCACTTTATAACCTTTATTTTTCAATTCTAGATACATAGAATTTTGATATATTTTCTCCAAAAAGCCATACCCCAATTCATTATAAACTTCATAAAAAGTTTTAATAATTGTGTTTGATAACTCTTCGTGTAATAATTCCATATCAAAAATCTGTTTTTATCCGTGTTTTCGCAAAGCGAATCCGTGTCATCCGTGTCCCAATCTAAACAATCTTAGTAAAAGCAATTTCATTCTTCAAAGCCTTCAAAATAAAATTATCTTCCAGGCCATTGATAATCCAGGTTTCGATGTTCGCTGCTTTGGCTATAGCCGCCGAATCAATTTTAGATTGCATTCCGCCCGTTCCGTGAGACGATTTCGAATCGCCAATTTCTTTTTGTAAAAGTTGTAAATCTGTTACTAATTCAATGGTTTCAGGAAATTCATCTTTGATGGAAGCTTTGGTGTAAATTCCGTTGGTATTCGTGGCAATTATCAGAATGTCAACATTCAATAAAACTGCCGTTAAAGCTGCTAATTTATCGTTGTCACCAAACTGGATTTCGTCCGTTGCCACTGTGTCATTTTCGTTGATAATTGGAATATAACTGTTTTTGACCAAGACATTTATTGTGTTTACGATATTTACTTTGGTTTGTTTTTTTTCAAAATCAGAATACGAAAGTAAACATTGCGAAGTATGCAAACCCAAATCACTGAAGTTTTCGTGGTAAATCCGCATCAAATGAGGCTGACCAATAGAAGCCAAGGCTTGTTTTACGAAAACATCCTTGTCGTGATTGTCCAGTTTTACAAACTGTTTTGCCGCAGCAATAGCTCCAGAACTTACGATTATAAATTCATATTCGTCTTGTAAAGCGGCAATTTGTATCCCAATATCTTCAATCTTTCCTCTCGAAATGTGATTGGTTTCTTTAGTGAGCGTGTTGCTTCCGAGCTTTAGTAATATTCTTTTTTTCATTTTTTTATCTTTTTGGACGCTGATAAAACGGATTCGCTAAAGCGAAAACGCGGATAAAAAACGGATTTTAATTATTAAATTTATAATCTAATTGTTCTCGACTGCGCTCGAACTGACAACTAAAGACTGAATTCTGCAATCTGCTATCTGATTTGTCCGTCACCGTAAATATACCATTTATTAGTGACTAAATGTTGCAACCCTATTGGACCGCGTTGGTGTAATTTGTCCGTGCTTATCGCCAATTCTCCTCCCAAACCAAATTGTCCTCCATCGGTAAATCGAGTGGAAGCATTTTGATAAACTGCCGCACAATCTACTTGTTCCATAAATTGTTGTGCAATCGCATCGTTTTCTGTGATAATCGAAGCTGAATGTCCGCCAGAATATTGGTTGATTTTTGCAACAGCTTCTTCATCAGTATTTACAATTCCAATGACGATTTTATAATTTAAAAACTCTTCGTACCAAATCAATTCCGATTCGATTTGAGGAACATTTGTTGCTTTTGAAAATTGTTCGTCTCCTAAAACTTCAACCTTATATTTCTGTAATTCAGCAACCAAATGAATTGCGAATTCTTGCCAATTTTCTAAATTAGAATCAATTAAAACTTTATCCAAAGCATTGCAAACTCCAATATTTGTTGTTTTTCCGTTGATGATAATGTCCAATGCTTTATGCAAATCAGCTTCCTTGTTTACATAAACGAAATTATTTCCCCGACCGCTGACAATTACTGGGCAAGTAGCGTGTTTCTTGGTAAAGGCAATCAATTGTTCGCCACCACGAGGAACGATTAAGTCCACTCTTTGAGTTGGTTTCTCCAAAAATGCTTGGGTTTCCTCCCGATTGTAATTCAAATATTCCACCCAATCCTTGGAAATATTGTTTTCTTCCAATGCTTGATGCCAAAGAGAAACAATCTTCAAATTGGACAACAAAGATTCTTTTCCGCCTTTCAACAAAATCTTGTTTCCCGATTTAAAAGCGATTCCACCAGCTTCAACTGTTACGTCAGGTCTGGATTCGTAAATAATCATTATTGTTCCAAAGGCCGCGGTTTTATTGCTAATTTTTAGCCCGTTTTCGTGATCGAAATTAAATCTTTCCACTCCAACAGGATCTTCTTGGCTTGCCAATTGTTGCATCGACAAAATCATTCCGTCAATTTTGGAATCATCAACAAGCAAACGTTTTTCCATAGCCAAATCATCTCCAGAATAATTGGTCATATCCTGTTGATTGATGCTTTTAAGGTTGGCTCTTTCTTGTTCCAGAAGTTCCGCCATTCGGCTTAAAACAGCATTTCTTTTTTCTATGGATAATACTATGTTCATTTTTATGATTTTAGTTCAACTAATGATTCTTGCAAAGCCACAATAAATGT
The DNA here is from genome assembly GCF_043780635.1 of Flavobacterium sp. GTDB lineage: Bacteria > Bacteroidota > Bacteroidia > Flavobacteriales > Flavobacteriaceae > Flavobacterium. The sequence continues at coordinate 10,375 of NZ_JAYWCK010000036.1, read as the reverse complement.
ATCAATTGCAGCGGTTGTAATCGTCAATGGAGGTAGAATTCTCAACAGATTTTTATTGTTGGCTCCACCCGTAAAAATATGTTTTTCGATAATCATTTTCTTTCTTAAAGCGCTCACGTCAAAATCAAATTCAACTCCAAGCATCAATCCTCTTCCTTTTACCTTGATGATTTCAGGAATCACTTTGATGGCTTCAAAAAAGTATTCTGATACTTTGTTTGCGTTTTCGATTAGTTTTTGATTTTCCATCACGTCCAAAACGGCAATTCCAGACGCACAAGCGAGATGGCTTCCTCCAAAAGTGGTTCCCAATAAACCATAACTCGCTTTGAATTTTGGCGAAATCAAAACGCCCCCAATTGGGAAACCGTTCCCCATTCCTTTGGCAGTGGTTACAATATCTGGGTTAATTCCGTGGTGTTGGTGTGCAAAAAACTTTCCGCTTCTTCCATATCCAGATTGCACCTCGTCCAAAATTAAAACCACATCATTGGCTTTGCAAACTTTCTCCAACCCTTGAAAAAACTCGGTTGTTCCTTGGTCTAAACCACCAACCCCTTGAATAGGCTCGATGATTACTGCGCATACATCTCCTTTTTTCAATTCGGCTTCGACCAAATCAATTTGGTTCAACGGCAGGAAAGTAACGACTTGTTGTGCGTTTAATGGTGCCACGATTTTTTTATTGTCGGTAACAGCAACAGCTGCCGAAGTTCGGCCGTGAAATGAATTGTCAAAAGCAATTACTCTTGATTTATTGGTGTGAAATGAAGCTAGTTTCAATGCATTTTCATTGGCTTCAGCACCAGAACTGCAAAGGAATAAGCTAAAATCAGTCAAGTCAGAAGCTTTTCCTAATTTCTCTGCCAATTCAACTTGCAATGGATTCTGGATGGCATTCGAGTAAAAACTTAAATTATCCAATTGTGCTTTTACTTTAGCCACATAATCCGGTTGGGTGTGGCCAATAGAAATCACTCCGTGACCAGAGTATAAATCTAAATATTCAATTCCTTTATCGTCTGTAATGATGCAATCTAGCGCTTTTACAGGCGTAATAGGGTATAATGGATAAACGTCAAATAAGTTCATTATTAGTTATTTTAAATATTGAATTTTAAATTTTAAATGAAGCGAATTTTTAAATTTAGAATTTAAAATTCAACATTTAAAATAGAAAAATTAAAACCCGCTTGGTTTCAAATGCAATCCTGTGCTTTCGTCCAAACCAAACATCAAATTCATATTCTGAATCGCTTGTCCGGAAGCACCTTTTGTTAAATTATCAATAACTGAAGTAATCAATAATCGGTTTCCTTTTTTCATTAAACTGATGATACATTTGTTTGTTTGCACCACTTGTTTCATATTGATATCAGTGGTGGTAACGGTTACGAAAGGTTGGTCTGCATAAAATGCCTTGTATTTGGCAACCAAATCATCCAAACTTTCTTCTACATTAGTATATAAAGTGGCGAAAATTCCTCTGGCAAAATCACCTCTATTCGGTACAAAAATCAATTCGTTTTTATATGCTGCTTGCAACTGATTGACACTTTGGTTTATTTCACCCAAATGCTGATGATCGAAAGCTTTATAATGCGACATATTATTGGATCTCCAACTGAAGTGCGTCGTTTCCGAAGGCGTAACTCCAGCTCCTGTACTTCCTGTTGTGGCGTTAATATGCACGTCGGTTGTCAATAAATTATGCTTTGCCAAAGGTAATAATGCGAGTTGAATTGCTGTCGCAAAACAGCCCGGATTGGCGATGAATTGAGCGTTTTTAATTTCTGATTTATTCAATTCCGGTAAACCGTAAACAAAAGATTTTCCGTTAAAATCTTTGTCTTTTGTCAATCTGAAATCATTTCCTAAATCGATGATTTTAGTTTGTGCAGAAAATTGATTTTGTTCTAAAAAAGCTTTCGATTTTCCGTGACCTAAACACAAGAAAACAACATTCACATTGGGATTCACGGTGTCAGTAAAATTCAATTCGATATCGCCAAGCAAATCGTGATGCGCTATCGAAAGGGGTTTTCCAGCATTTGTGGTGCTGTAAACAAAATCTATTTTAGCATTGGGGTGAAACATCAATATTCTGATGAGCTCCCCAGCCGTGTAACCTGAACCGCCAATTATTCCAATATTAATCATAATCCAAATGATTTACGGATGAAAATATGTTCTGTGCATTCCCTAAAATCTTGATAAATCCTTTGGCATCGTCTGATGTCCAAGCGTTGTTCATTTCGCCGTATTGACCGAAATCAGTATTCATCAAATCATTATCTGATTCGATTCCGTCCAATGAAAAGTGGTATGGTTTCAAAGAAACGGTTACGGTTCCATTTACTGTTTCTTGAGTTGATTCAAGGAAAGTTTCAATATTTCTCATTACAGGATCAAGAAATTGACCTTCGTGAAACAACATTCCGTACCAGTTTCCCAGTTGTTCTTTCCAATATTGTTGCCATTTTCCAAGTGTGTGTTTCTCTAATAAATGGTGCGCTTTGATAATAATTAAAGGAGCAGCAGCTTCAAAACCAACTCTTCCCTTGATTCCAATTATGGTATCGCCAACGTGAGTATCTCTACCAATGGCGTAAGCATTTGCCAATTTTTCAAGCGTTACAATGTTATTGGATGGTTTGTCTTTTTTACCATTAACGGCAACCAATTCGCCTTTTACGAATTCTAAAGTTACTTTTTCTTCTCCTTCTTTTGTTAATTGCGAAGGATATGCTTCGCTAGGTAACGGTAATTTTGCAGTTAAAGTTTCTTTTCCTCCAATACTCGTTCCCCAAAGTCCTTTGTTGATGGAATATTGTGCTTTCTCCCAAGAATAATGCACACCATTTTTGGCTAAATAATCTACCTCTTCTTGACGCGATAATTTCAAATCACGAATAGGAGTGATGATTTCAATTTCGGGAGCAATGGTTTGGAAGATCAAATCAAAACGAATTTGGTCATTTCCTGCGCCTGTACTTCCGTGGGCAATTGCTTCTGCACCAACTGATTTTGCATATTTAATGGCTTCCATAGCTTGGAAAACACGTTCCGCACTTACAGATAAAGGATATGTATTGTTTTTTAATACATTTCCATAAATCAAATACTTGATTGCTTTATTGTAATATTTATCTAAGATTGATAGGTTGACGTGCTTAGCACTTCCCAATTCGTAGGCTCTTTCTTCGATGGCTTTTAATTCAGCATCGTCAAAACCACCAGTGTTTATTAATACGGTATGAACTTCGTATCCTTTTTCGTTTTTCAAATATTTTAGACAATACGAGGTGTCTAATCCTCCGCTGTATGCTAATACTACTTTTTTCATTGTGTTTGTTTTTTTCCTCATAGCAACTCTCTCAAAGAGATGGAAATTGGAAGGTTATTTTTTTAAGAATAATGTTTGTTTTATTTCTTTTAATCTGTTCCAAATACGAACATTATATGGATGTTTTGGTGGGTCTTTCGGTTTCTCTTTAGGATCATAAAGCATTCCGGTACACAAACACATTTTGTTTTCCTTACTTTTTAGAATTTCATAATTGGCACAGGTTTGACATCCTTTCCAAAAACTTGGATCTGTTGTCAATTCAGAGAAAGGGACTGGTTTGTATCCTAAATCAGAATTGATTTTCATTACTGCCAGTCCTGTCGTGATTCCAAATACTTTGGCATCAGGATATTTCTTCAGGGAATAATCAAAAACGAATGATTTAATTTTTTTGGCCAAGCCCAAGTTTCTATAATCGGGATGAACTATTAAACCTGAATGCGCTACGAACTTGCCGTGTTGCCAACTTTCGATATAGCAAAAACCTGCAAATTTCCCATTATCCAATGCGATTACTGCGTCCTGTTGCTCCATCTTTTTTTGGATGTAAACAGGTGTTCTTTTAGCAATTCCAGTTCCTCTCAATTGGGCGGAAGTTTCTATGGTTTCGCATATTTCTTGCGAATATTTATAATGTTCTTGGCTTGTTATTACAATTGATATTTTCATTTCAAGAGTTAAATTTAAAATTTAAAAATGTTGTATTTTGGGGTGTTAAAATATTGTAATTGTTCATTTTATTACAAATTACAGCATAAGTTGATGCGCAGAAAATAGTGCTATTTTCAGGATATAATCCAAAGGATAAATGATGTAATTTCAAAATAAGAAAAATGAGAAATGAATAAAAATAAAGAAACACTTATGGAAACTATAGTGATAGCATCCGTACTTCGGGAGAAGTCGTAGGTCTGTTTATCCGTGATAATGAAGTTATATGTAAACTTGGTTTATTCATCGACGCAAATTTACACTTATTTTATTAAAAAAACAGTGGTTTTTTTATTTTGTAACAAATTTAAAATCAAATGTTGAATTTTTATTTCCTCACATATGGAGGAAGTAATTTAGTCGAAACTTCTCCGAAGCCTATTCTAGTGCCATTGTTTTTGCAATAACCTTTCATTATTACTGTATCGCCGTCATTTATAAATTTACGTTCTGTTCCATCGTTTAGTTTGATTGGAATTTTTCCTCCTAAAGTCAATTCGACCATAGAACCAAAAGTATCTGGTGTTGTCCCTGAAACCGTGCCTGAACCCATCATATCGCCTGAATTTACCCGGCATCCGTTTGAAGTGTGATGTGTTAATTGTTGGCTCATAGACCAATACATATTTTTAAAGTTAGTTCTGGTAACAATTGTCGCTTCGGATTTTTCCGGTTGAATGACAACTTCTAAATTAATATCAAAATTATGTTTGCCTTTTTGTTGCAAATAGGGAAGAGGTGCAGGATCTTGTTTTGGACCTTTAGTTCTGAATGGTTCCAAGGCGTCCATTGTGATAATCCAAGGAGAAATTGATGTGGCAAAGTTTTTTGATAAAAAGGGACCTAGTGGTTCGTATTCCCATTTTTGAATATCTCGGGAACTCCAATCATTTAAAATAACCATACCGAAAATATAATCTTCAGCTTCATTTATTGGAATATTTTCGCCCATTACATTAACATCAGTGGTTATAAAAGCAGTTTCTAACTCGAAGTCCACTAATCTGGAAGGGCCAAAAACCGGTGTTTTTTCGCCATTTGGCAGAGATTGCCCCATTGGTCTGTGTACCGGAATTCCCGATGGAATAATTGAAGAACTTCGACCGTGATACCCTACCGGAATGTGAAGCCAATTTGGAGATAACAAATTTTCTGGATCGCGATAGATTTTCCCAACATTGACAGCGTGCTCTTTATTGGAAAAGAAATCAGTATAATCGCCAATTAAAACAGGCAATTGCATTTCAATATATTTTACATTAAAGATTACAAGATCTCTGTGCTCTTTATTGTCTCTAAGTTTTGGATTTGTTTCATCAAATAATTCTGCCAAGCGATTTCGAACCAATCTCCACGTTTTTTTTCCATCCGAAATAAAATCATTTAGGGTGTCCTGCATAAACATATCATCGGTCAACTCAATGCCTTCAAAATAATTTAATTGTTGCAGTGCTCCCATATCTATAGCGCTATCTCCAATTCGAGTTCCTATAGTTATCACGTCATCTTTAGTAATAAAAACTCCAAACGGGATATTTTGGATAGGGAAATCACTGTTTTCAGGAACTTCTATCCAAGATTTTCTTTTGGTATTATTAGCTGATATTGACATACTATTGTTAATTATTTTGTTAAGAATTACTCATCAAATATATTATAATCTAAGTATTTACCAAACGTTTTTTTGTATTTTTGCACCAAATTAACTAAAATCAAAGAAATGCAACGCGACAAACAAATTTTTGACCTTATTTTAGAGGAACAAGACAGACAAATTCATGGATTAGAACTTATAGCTTCTGAGAATTTTGTAAGTGATGAAGTAATGGAAGCAGCTGGTTCTGTTTTAACTAATAAATATGCCGAAGGATATCCTGGCAAAAGATATTATGGAGGTTGCGAGGTAGTTGATATTATCGAACAAATCGCTATTGACAGAGCTAAGGAATTATTTGGTGCTGAATATGCAAATGTACAGCCTCACTCAGGTTCTCAGGCAAATACTGCGGTTTATCATGCTTGTATTAAACCAGGAGATAAAATATTAGGTTTTGATTTGTCTCACGGAGGGCATTTAACTCACGGTTCTCCAGTGAATTTTTCAGGTCGTTTATACACTCCTTCCTTTTATGGTGTAGACAAAGAAACTGGACGTTTAGATTATGATAAAATTCAAGAAATTGCTTTAAAAGAACAACCAAAATTAATCATCGCAGGAGCTTCGGCTTATTCTCGTGATATGGATTTTGAACGTTTCAGAGTAATTGCTGATAGTGTTGGAGCTATTTTATTAGCCGATATTTCTCATCCTGCCGGGCTTATTGCCAAAGGTTTGATGAATGATCCTTTACCACATTGCCATATTGTGACAACTACAACTCATAAAACGTTGCGCGGCCCAAGAGGTGGTTTGATTTTGATGGGTAAAGATTTTCCAAATCCATTTGGTTTGACTACTCCAAAAGGAGAAATCAGAATGATGTCATCTTTATTAGATTTAGCCGTTTTTCCTGGAAATCAAGGTGGTCCTTTAATGCATATTATTGCTGCCAAAGCAGTTGCTTTCGGTGAAGCTTTGACAGATGAGTTTTTTAGATATGCTTTGCAATTGCAAAAAAATGCTAACGCAATGGCTGATGCTTTTGTAAAAAGAGGTTATGATATTATTTCTGGCGGAACAGACAACCATATGATGTTGATTGATTTGAGAAACAAAAATATATCAGGAAAAGACGCAGAAAATGCTTTGGTTAGAGCGGAAATAACTGTAAATAAAAATATGGTTCCTTTTGATGATAAATCACCATTTGTAACTTCTGGAATTCGTGTTGGAACTGCTGCAATCACCACTCGTGGTCTTGTTGAAGAAGATATGGAAACTATCGTTGCTTTGATTGATAAAGTTTTAACTGATCATACTAACGAAGATGTTATCGAAGAAGTAGCCAATGAAGTGAACGAAATGATGAGCGAAAGAGCCATATTCGTTTTCTAAAAAGAAAATAAATTTCAAAAACAGATTTACTTCGTCTTTTCGCTTTGCTCGGGTCACTAATTTTCACATATTCTATTTGTGTTAATTAGTGATTTCGTGTTTTATAGATTGTCGAAATACAGTGTTGTACCGCTTTATTTTGTAATTTTGGGATGATATTTATACAATTAAAATTACTAAGAAATGAGAATAGAAACAGAAATGAAATTAGGGTTCAAGGATGTTATGATTAGACCTAAAAGATCTACATTAAAGAGCCGTTCTCATGTCACTTTAGAAAGAGATTTCAAATTTTTACATAGCACCACTTCTTGGTCAGGTGTGCCAATTATGGCTGCCAATATGGATACTGTGGGAACATTTTCGATGGCAAAAGCTTTGGCTGCAGAAAAACTTTTTACTGCAATTCACAAACATTATTCTGTAAAGGAATGGAATAATTTTTTACATGAAATTTCTCCTGAAACCTACAATTATATTGCCATTAGTACTGGTACCGGAAAAAATGATTCCAAAAAATTAGCTGAAATTTTCGAAGCCAATCCGTTATTACAATTTATCTGTATTGATGTGGCAAATGGATATTCAGAGCATTTTGTAAATTTTGTACAGCAAACCCGCAAACAATATCCTGATAAAGTGATAATTGCCGGGAATGTGGTTACAGGCGAAATGGTCGAAGAATTATTATTGGCTGGAGCCGATATTATAAAAGTAGGAATTGGACCAGGCTCAGTTTGTACTACCAGAGTAAAAACTGGAGTGGGTTATCCTCAACTTTCTGCAATTATTGAATGTGCCGATGCTGCGCACGGTCTTGGAGGACAAATCATCAGTGATGGAGGTTGTTTAACTCCCGGAGATGTTGCTAAGGCTTTTGGAGCTGGTGCCGATTTTGTAATGCTAGGCGGAATGCTCGCAGGTCATACCGAAAGCGGAGGTGAACTAATAGAAATCAATGGAGAAAAATTCAAACAATTTTACGGTATGAGTTCGACCACGGCCATGGAAAAACATGTGGGTGGCGTTGCAGAATACAGAGCAAGTGAAGGTAAAACAGTGCAAGTGCCCTTTAGAGGTGATGTTGAAGTTACTTTGAAAGATATTCTTGGCGGTTTACGAAGCGCGTGTACTTATGTTGGTGCTTCCAGATTAAAAGAATTGACCAAAAGAACTACTTTTATTAGAGTTTCTGAACAAGAAAATACAGTTTACACAAAATGATTAAATGATTACAATTTCTAAGGCAACTTTTTAAATTGTTTTTTTCTATTTTGATTGTTAATGAAATTCAAATCCCCTTTCCAAGTTTTTTGCCTTGAAAGGGGATTTTTTATTGTTACTACTTCAAACTAAAAGACCTTTTTTTGAATGCTATTTGATTAACTTCAATAAAAATTTAGCCCTCTTTTATTCAATTTTTTGATTAAAAATATTTCTGATTTACTCTTTTTCAGAAGAAAATTAATCATTTTTAAAAAAATAAAAAAACTATACCGTTATCGTTATTTTTTGATTTTGTCTTTAAAAACGTATAAAAAATTCACATATTTAATTAATCTCACGAAATTTTTTTAGCATTCTTTAATATTTAAGTCAAGTATTGAATTATTGCTAAAAAAAATGTAAAATTCATAACCTATTTACATATTTCGTAAATTTAGATATAGAAAAACGATAATTAGTAAAGAGAAACTAAGACATAAGAAAATGAAAAATTTAGTAGAAAGATTAGAATTAAATGCGGGGATTTGGAAAAACAGTATTAATGTGCACGATTTCATCTTGCAAAACATCAAATCCTATGAAGGAGATGCCAACTTTCTTGTTGGACCATCAAAAAAAACAATTAAATTATGGGAAGCTTGTAAAGAAGCACTATTAAATGAGAGAATTAATAACGGCTGCCTGGCAATTGATACAGAAGTAATTTCCAATATCACGTCATTTGGACCTGGATATATTCAAAAAGAATACGAAACTATTGTAGGACTCCAAACGGATTTGCTTTTAAAAAGAGCAATGAAACCTTATGGTGGTATTAAATTAGTTCAATCTGCTGTTGCCGAAAGAGGTTTAAAAGTTTCAGATAGAGTTGTAGATATTTTTAAATACGCAAAAAATCATAATCAAGCTGTTTTTGATGCTTATGATGATGAAATTAAAATATACAGATCTAAACATGTATTAACAGGATTGCCTGATAATTATGCAAGAGGTAGAATAATAGGAGATTATAGAAGAGTTGCTCTTTACGGAATAGATCGTTTGATTGCTGAAAAAAAATTGGATAAATCAAAGACTGCTGGCGAAATGAACGATGCAAAAGTTCGTTTACGTGAAGAGATTTCTGAGCAAATCAAAGCTTTGCAGGATATGAAAAAAATGGCACTTTCTTATGGAATTGACATTTCAAAACCAGCAATAAGCGCTCATGAAGCCGTTCAGTTTACTTATTTGGCTTATTTAAGTGCGGTTAAGGAACAAGACGGTGCAGCAATGTCACTGGGTAATGTATCTTCATTTTTAGATATTTATATACAAAACGATATTGAAGCAGGAATTATTGACGAAGAGCAAGCACAAGAATATATAGATCAATTTGTAATGAAATTGAGATTGGTACGTCACTTACGTCCGGGAGCTTATGATGCGATTTTTGGTGGAGATCCAACTTGGGTTACTGAAGCTATTGGAGGTCAATTGAACGATGGAAGAACTAAGGTGACCAAAACATCTTTTCGTTTTTTGCAAACACTTTATAATTTAGGGGCCTCACCAGAACCGAACTTAACGATTCTTTGGTCTGATAAATTGCCAAAAGGTTTCAAAGATTTTTGTACTCAAGTCTCAATAGACACTTCGTCACTACAATATGAAAACGATGACTTGATGAGAGACAATCGTGGTTCAGATGATTATGGAATTGCTTGTTGTGTTTCTTATCAAGAAATTGGAAAATCGATTCAACACTTTGGAGCTCGTGCCAATTTGCCAAAAGCACTTTTAATGTCCTTGAATGGTGGAAGAGAAGAAGTTGAAGGAATTCAAGTAGTGGACCACATTTCAGAAATGGATGATGAAGTACTAGATTATGAAACTGTAATGAAATCTTTCAAGAAAACATTGGCAGAAGTAGCTCGTGTCTATGCAAAATCAATGTACATCATTCATTATATGCACGATAAATATTATTATGAAAGAGCTCAAATGTCTTTAATTGATAGCAATCCAAAAATTGATATTGCTTATGGTGCTGCAGGTATTTCTATTATTGCCGATTCACTTTCTGCCATTAAATATGCCAAAGTGACTCCAAT
>NZ_JAYWCK010000035.1:0-29789 GCF_043780635.1 Flavobacterium sp. | reverse complement strand
ACTTTATGTCTCTTGGCAATTATCGCTTTGGGAACTTATGCCGATTATAAAGAATTTATTTATTTTCAATTCTAATGCAAAAATTTATAATAGTAGTTGCCAAAATTTTACTCACGTTGCTGGTACTTTTAGTAGTACTGGACTGGACTTATACAACCGTGTTTTTGCATTCTTCCAATCGTGGAAAAGTGGAAAAAGTCTTCAATTCCAAAGCCGGAAATTATGATGTCTTGATTTTGGGTTCATCAAGAGCCAACAATCATTTCGTGCCCGAACTGTTTGAAAAGAAAGGACTGAAAACCTTCAATTACGGAATGAGCGGTGCGCATTTATTCGAAGCTTCACTATTGCTGAAATTGATGGCAGAACGCCACTATAAAATAAAAACCGTGATTCTGGAAGCCGATTTGGGTCTTTGCAACGAAAAAGAATCCGATGCTATTGCTGCAAAATTCCTTCCTTACATTCATCATTCCAAAGTAATCAAAGAACATTTTTCAAAGCTGGAAAACTTTAATGAGTTGTATTATATTCCTTTTTATCGTTATGTTGATTTTGATGCCCTCATTGGTTTCCGGGAAATGTACAATACCGCAAGGGGCAAACCGACGAATATTTTGGATCATTTGGGCTATCATCCTTTGGGTCATAAACCCGGAAATATGAAGAATGACATCAGGGCTTTGAAACCCATTCGCAACAAATATTACGAGGAAATCAAGCAAACTTGCAAGCAGAACCATTACAATCTAATTGCCGTGATGACGCCAATGTGTACCAATGTGAAAGGACTGGATTATTTTGAAAAAGCAAACAAGATTTACCCCGAAATTCACAATCTGGAAAATGTGGTGGAAGGAGATCAATATTTTTCTTCCTGCGGACATATGAACGATACTGGTGCGAGAATGTTTACTTCGATAGTAATAGAAAGGTTTTTTGAGAAGAAATAGTATAAAATCCCGAAACTTCGGGAATATATTTTTATTTAGAAAATCAAAATTACCAATTTTTCCTATATTTACTTTCGTAAAAAATTCAATTAATAGTTATGAAAGAGGATAAAATAAAATACATAGTGATAAGAGGTTTAAGTGCAGTTGTAGATATATTATTTTATGCAACTATAATGAAATTCTTATCGCCATATATAGGCACTAAAAATGCAGATGGAAATTACTATACGAATACTGCAATTGGAATTTTGTTTTATTATATAATCCAATTATCGCAAGACATAGTTTTTGGAAAAACATTAGGAAAACGTTTATTTAAATTAGGGTTATATCTAGAGGATGAAAAATCCTTTTTTGGGACTAATAGAATTTTACGAATCATAATTAGAAGATTATTTGATTTACTTGATATTATTTTATGTCCGTTTTTTTTCATTGGATTTATTTTATTTTCTAAAAAAAATCAAAAGGTAGGAGATTATATTTCTAAAATGATTGTAAAATAAATGTTTGAACGGACACTAAAACCTTTGCGCAAAATAGTTGCTTGATTTTTTTCAAAATCCTAGATAATGTCATGTGTGATAGAACGATTTTTTGAAACAAAGCAACAAAAATCCCGCTGATACAAATACCAACGGGAGTTTTCTAACAAACCATTTTAACAAATCTAATTATTTATTCTGACATCTAAACTTCCTGTTACTTTGGGTTTTGCACCATTAGTTCTATAATAGTTGTAATCTTCATTACTATTGTTTTGGTTATTACCATAATCATGATTGTTGTCGTTATTATTGTTTTGGTTATAACCAGAATCATGATTGTTGCATTCATCATCGTTATTTTGGCCGTATTGATATTCTCTACCTCCTTTTACAGTTCCAAAAATGTCAACAATTTGACCACGACGGTTATAGATAATTTGCAAACCACCTACTTGTGTTAAAGCATAACGGTTGTAAGTCATATAAACAGAACCAACTCGTTTAATTCTGTCATTTGCATCATAGTTAATAAACACATTACCAATACGTCTTACTTTGCCTGTGTAATCATGTTCTACTTTTACACCGTAATTTCTATTCTGCCCATTCGCAGGAAATCCATACGTTTTATTTGGACCATTTCTTCTTCCTGATTTATAATACATATCGTCAGTTGAAGGACGCGTATTAAAATCAAATTGTCCGTCAGGGAATACGTAGAACTCAACGCCTCTTTCCGTGAATACAATTGGATCGGCATTTCTAAAATCAACAGGAGATCTTCTATCATTTTTTTCTGTTGCATTTGCTACACCACTTCCAATAAGGAAGATACTAGCGACTAAAAGGGTAATTTTTTTCATAATCAATATAATTTGGGTTTTGCCTACTCGTGAGCTTTTCGGCTTTCGCTTTTTTACTTATTTGAATAGGTATATCCAAGTAGCGTGCCAAAGATTGGAAGCACAGTTTCGTTTTTTTGAACAATTGGCAAATTATAATTATTCAAAAGCCTTACTGTCAATGATTTGAAAATTTAAAAATAAAATAATTAATTTAGGCAAAAAGCAAAATTTGGGTGTTCTTTAACAAAAACCAAATTATGCTTTGGGTCTTTTAATTGAGTTTTGATCAAAAAAATTCATTAGAAAAACAAAATGTGGGATGAAATCAAGTTTGGAATGTATAAATCAATTGACCAAAACACTAGAATATAGAATCAAGAAGCATGCGCGAAAATTATTTTTGTATTCAAAAAAAATTTAGGAAAGATATAGGAATAAAAAAACAGCTCCAAAATGGAGCTGCTTTAATTCACAAATTAATTAATAACTTCAGTTAGGAAATGTTTTCGTAAATATCTTGTTGTTATAATTCATTACAAAAGTGTATTTCTCAGACTTAATGTTTTTGATATCAAAAAACTTCGTTATATTTTGATCCGTTAGTTTATCACTGGCATAAACTTCGTTTTCCTCATTGTCGTAAATTTTTATATTAACGGAAGATTTATCCAAATTGAAAATGCTTAGCGATATCAATCCTGCTTTTTCACCAAATACTGGTTTATAAACTTCTGAAATAGCAGTATCCGACAATGTAGCTGTATCTCCAACAACTGAAATTTCATATCTAACAATTTTCATTTCAGATTCAGCCTCCAAATAATAAGTTCCTTCTGGAAAAGCTTTTAAATCGTAAGTTCTATTAATAATCTTTTGGGAAGTCACCTTTTCTGAGTGAACTATTTTACCTTCAGCGTCATAAATAGATAAATTAACATTATTCATCTTATTCAAAGCAAAAGTTACCATCTTTCCTTGTTCTTTTTTTACAACTAATGTAAAATCAACAGTACCAGCGTGAACGTTCATAGTTATTAATGCTACGACCAACACTAAACTAAATTTTAGAATCTTTTTCATAATTTACTTTTTTAAGTTATTAATGATTTTTATTTGAAGCAAAGATATTGCAGTGATTTGGAGCACAACAACTCCCTATTTTCTTATTTATATAGTATATTACCTTTTACGAAAACGAAATAGGTTAAAAAAGACAATATTGTATTGTTTTAGGTTAATTTTGTATTGATTTTAAAATATAGTATTATGAAAAAGTTAGTTCCTACCTTAGAAATAATAGAACCATCGTTCGGAAGTTCCTTCACTTTGACCAAATATGTCAATAATGAGAATAGCAAATCCCACTTTTGGCATTACCATCCCGAAATCGAATTGGTATATGTTAATGGTGGCGCAGGCAAACGTCAAGTGGGAAGCCATATTTCTTATTACACCAGTGGCAGTGTAATTCTTATAGGAAGTAATTTGCCACATTGCGGTTTTACCGATGAAAACACAGGAAATAAAAAAGAAACGGTGATACATATGAAGCCAGACTTCCTTGGCACTGATTTTTTTGGAATATCCGAAATGAAAAATATCAAACATCTTTTCAATAGAGCCAAAGCGGGCATTGTCTTTATTGGTGAAACCAAAAAAAGAATAGGAAGCAAACTAGAGCTTATTGAAAATCAGCTTCCGTTTGAAAGACTGCTCACTTTACTCTCTATTTTAAATGAAATGGAAGAGGCCACAGAATTCAAGGTATTGAATGCCGAAGGGTTTTCGATGGATTTGCAAATGCAGGATAATGACAAAATCAATACGGTTTTTAATTACGTGAAAGATAATTTTCAAGAGCAAATCACTTTAGATGAAGTCGCTGCATTGGTCAGTATGACTGTTCCCTCCTTCTGCCGCTATTTCAAAAAGATAACCCAGAAAACATTTACCAAGTTTGTTAATGAATATCGCTTGGTACATGCTTCTAAACTATTGGCGGAAAAACCCATAAGCATTACTGAAATTTGTTTCGAAAGTGGTTTCAATAACTTCAGCTATTTCAATAAAACATTTCAAGAGTTTACAGGCAAGAGTGCTTCGAATTATCGAAAAGAACTGCGTTCCGTTCTGGAGTAATTTTTATCTTATATATTATAAGAGGAAATTCATCCTTAAACCTTTCACAATAAAAACCTAAATTAAAAACAGCCAAAAGCGAATTGATTATTTTTGCAATACAAAATCGATTGGCAATGCCAATAAAGGAATCACAAAATGGAAAATAAATTGAAAGTACAGATTTGGTCGGATATTATGTGTCCGTTTTGTTATATAGGAAAAAGAAGAATCGAAGAAGCTTTAACCCTTTTTGAACACAATGAAGCCGTTGAAATCGAATGGAAAAGTTTTCAATTGGATGCTGGTTTTATTTCCTCTCCCGAAGATAATATAATCGAACATTTGGCAGAAAAGTACAGAAAAGACATGGATTGGGCTCAAACTATGGTCGACAATATGACCGAAAATGCAAAAACAGCAGGATTGGATTTTCATTTTGAAAAAGCGGTTTTGGCTAATTCCCATAACGCACACCGATTGTTACACTTGGCAAAAAAACATGATCTCGCCAACGAATTAGAGGAAATGCTATTTAAAGCCTATTTAACAGATGGCAAAGATTTGAATAATTTGAATATATTGAGCCAACTGGGAATCGCCATAGGTCTTAAAGCCGAAGATGTTGCACAAGTTTTGCATTCTAACGCTTATAGCAAAGAAGTGAAACAGGATATTCAAGAGGCAAATGCTATAGCCGTTCAAGGCGTTCCTTTTTTTGTTTTCGATAATAAATATGCCATTTCTGGCGCACAACCGGCAACGGCTTTTTTACAAACTTTAGAAAAAGTGTGGCAAGAAGGACAATTTGATTCGAAAGTGACTTTGGTAAATACCACGACCAGCAATAGTTGTGACATTAATGGATGTGATTAAAAAACAAAAATTTATAAATTTAGCAGCAAATAAAAAACAATTATGAAATACAATAGATGTGGAAAAAGCGGCTTACTATTGCCGCAAATTTCTTTAGGATTATGGCACAACTTCGGTTCTGTAGATAGTTTTGAAAATGCGGAAAGCATTGCCAAAGAAGCCTTTGACAAAGGAATTACCCATTTTGATTTGGCCAATAATTATGGCCCGGTTCCGGGTTCTGCAGAAACTAATTTTGGGAAAATTCTAAAAAATAATTTTCAAGGAAACCTCCGAGATGAAATTGTAATTTCAACCAAAGCTGGTTATGGAATGTGGCCTGGCCCATATGGAGATTGGGGTTCCCGAAAATATTTATTGTCGAGTTTAGACCAAAGTCTGAAACGAATGGATATAGATTATGTAGATATTTTCTATTCCCATAGATTCGATCCAGAAACACCTCTCGAAGAAACAATGATGGCCTTGGATTATGCTGTAAGAAGCGGTAAGGCTTTGTATGCTGGAATCTCTAATTATCCTGCGAAAAAAACTAAAGAAGCAGCCACGATTTTAAAACAACTCGGAACACCCTGCCTAATCCATCAAGCGAAATATTCTATGTTCGAGCGTTGGGTAGAAGACGAATTATTGGATGTTCTCGAAGAGAAAGGAGTGGGTTGCATTGCATTCTCCCCTTTGGCACAAGGACTATTAACTGATAAATATCTTAAGGGAATTCCAGAAAATTCTAGAGCTTCAAAACCGAACAGTTTTTTAAAAATAAATGATATTACCGCAGAAAAAATCCAGAAAATTACCCAATTAAATACCATTGCATTGGAACGAAACCAGTCCTTAGCTCAAATGGCATTGGCTTGGTTGCTAAAAGACAAGCGAGTAACATCAGTTTTGATTGGCGCAAGTTCAGTAAGCCAATTAAATAATAATATAGACAGTTTGAATAACTTGAATTTCTCTCAGGAAGAATTGAAAGCGATTGAGAAAATCTTAAAATAAATTGTCATTCCAAACTTTTTGGAAATAAACACAGTCTATTTTATTTATCAACAATACGCTAAAATCAACTTTTTATCCACACAACAATTATTGGCTATTCTGTAATTTTACACCATGTATGCTTTAGGAGAAGATGTTCCAACTTACAATACAATGCGCCCACAATATTCTTTGCAAGGTAACAACGCAGAAGAAATATTTTCAGGAAAACCGTTGGATATAAATCATTACAAAAACTATTTATATAGCAAAAAAACATTGAGAACCATCTAAAAACAACAAAACAGATGTAACGGCTGTAAATGATACTAAAAAACAAAACCTAATACCAGATTTATTCCAGCATTAGGTTTTATTCTTTCATCCCAAATTTTATGATTGTTACTTTATTTTGACTTTTCTATAACAGCCTCATTATTAATTACAATTCCTTAAATGGAACGTTTTATTATAAAAGAATCGTCTTGGAAGCAGGGCAGAAAATAAAAACGTCGGGCAATGGTTGGGTTTTTGAATTAAAAAAAGCCTGTAATGTATTGATTTACAACACAATTACAGACTTTTTAAGTACCCGGAGCCGGAGTCGAACCGGCACGGTTTCCCACAGGTGTTTGAGACCAGCGCGTCTACCAATTCCGCCATCCGGGCTTCAGCAGACAGAAATAACAACAGTTATTTCACGCAATAAAGAGATATTTAGTGGTAGCTAAACGTCTTTTTCCTTTAACACGGTGCAAATGTAAAAAATAATATTAACGTTTCTAATAAAAATACTCGAAATTTTCCTTTCAGAGTTCGATTTTATTCCTAAATTTGCACCTCGGTAAAACGAAACACACTAACTAACTACACCCGAGACGTATACAAACATCAAGCTTTGACAAATGTCAAAGCCCAATTGTGTGGAGCGTAGCGGAATAAAACAACATACTAAATGTCACACTTAGAACCAGAAGCTAAAATTTTTGCGTGCTCAGAAAGTGTTTATCTCGCAGAGATAATCGCTAAAGAATACGGAATTCCTTTAGGCAAAATGACAATGGCAAAATATAGTGATGGAGAATTTCAGCCATCTTATGAAGAGTCAATCCGGGGTTTACGTGTATTTATTGTCTGTTCCACTTTTCCAAGTGCTGACAATTTAATGGAATTATTGCTTATGATTGATGCTGCAAAACGCGCATCGGCCAGACATATCACAGCAGTAATACCTTATTTTGGTTGGGCAAGACAAGACAGAAAAGACAAGCCAAGAGTTCCGATTGGAGCAAAATTAGTGGCTAAATTATTAGAAACTGCCGGCGCAACAAGAATTATGACGATGGATTTGCATGCAGACCAAATTCAGGGATTCTTTGAAAAACCAGTAGACCACCTTTTTGCATCGACAATATTTTTGCCTTATGTAAAAAGTTTAAATCTTGAAAATTTGACTATTGCATCGCCAGATATGGGAGGTTCTAAAAGAGCTTATGCCTATTCAAAGTATTTAGAATCAGATGTGGTAATTTGTTATAAACAACGAAAAGAAGCTAACATCATTGACACGATGGAGTTGATTGGTGAAGTGAAAGGAAGAAATGTAATTCTGGTAGATGATATGATTGATACCGGAGGCACATTGGCGAAAGCCGCAGATTTAATGATAGAAAAAGGAGCATTAAGCGTGAGAGCAATTTGTACACACGCCATTTTATCTGGAAGTGCTTACGAAAAAATAGAAAATTCGAAATTACTCGAATTAATAGTTACCGATTCTATTCCGTTAAAGAAGGAATCAAACAAAATAAGAGTGGTGAGTTGTGCGCCTCTTTTTGCTGAAGTAATGCACATGGTACAACATAACAATTCCATTAGCGGGAAGTTTTTGATGTAATTCATTTACGCAAAGGCCAAAAGCTAATTTAACAATGAGTTTAATAATTAACTATATAAATTTTTACAATGAAATCGATTACAATTAAAGGATCAGAAAGAGAAAGCGTGGGCAAAGTTGCGACTAAAGCCTTACGTAATGCTGGAGCGGTTCCTTGCGTTATATACGGAGGAAATCAACCAGTGCATTTTTCAGCAGACGAAAGAGCATTCAAAACCTTGGTTTACACCCCAAACGCACACACTGTTGTGATTGAACTTGGAGACAAATCATTCAATGCCATTTTACAAGACATTCAGGTACATCCTGTATCTGACAAAATTTTACACATTGACTTCTTTCAGTTATTTGACGACAAAGAAATCACTATGGAAGTTCCTGTAAAAGTAACTGGTGTATCTCCAGGAGTACTTTTAGGAGGTGTTTTACGTTTAAACACTCGTAGATTAAAAGTAAAAGCATTACCAAAAAATCTTCCAGATTTTATAGAGGCAGAAATCTCTCAACTTGAAATGGGGAACAAATTGTATGTTACGAAACTTGTTTCTGACAAATACAAATTATTGCACCCAGAAAACACTGTTGTTGCTCAAGTAAGAATTTCTCGTGCAGCTATGAAAGCAGCTCAGGAAGCAGCAAAAGCAGCAAAAGCTCCTGCAGGGAAAAAGAAAAAATAATATTTTTCGAACAATTCAAGAAAGCATCAGTTGTAAAACTGGTGCTTTTTTTGTTTTAAGGAGCACTACGATTTGCAAATTAATGACCATTGCTCCCGCTGTTCGCTTCAATCCACGAAATTGCTTCGTGCCTCGCATTGACGTGGGATTTCCACTGCCATCGGGGCTAATGAAAAACACTCCTTTTCACAACAAATTTTTTAAAGCTTCCAGCCTTTATAAGGCTGATAGCTTTAAAAAAAATTAAAAAATTAAGTTTACTTTTGCAATATGATAAAATGGTTAAACACATTGTTTTCAAAAATAAAAACAGAAGACAACACTGATCGTATAAAACCGGAGCTTATCGAAAACCAAAAAAACAATATAAAAAACGTGAGTAATAAATTTTTAATAGTTGGACTTGGCAACATTGGTGCCGAATATGTAAATACCCGACACAATATAGGGTTTAAAATTGTCGATTTTTTTACAAAAAAGGAAGGAATCAACTTCGAAACCTTGAAACTGGGCGCGCTTGCCAAATACAAATTCAAAGGAAGAACCTTTTTGCTCTTGAAACCCAACACCTTTATGAACTTAAGCGGTAAAGCGGTAAAATATTGGATGGACAAAGAAAATATTCCATTAGAAAACATACTGATAATCACGGATGATTTGAACCTGTCTTTTGGAAAAATCCGCATTAGAAAAAAAGGAAGCGATGGCGGACACAATGGACTAAAAAGCATACACGTCACTTTAAACACAACCGATTATACCCGGTTCCGTTTTGGCATCAGCGACGAATTCAAAAAAGGAAAGCAAATAGATTATGTCCTTGGTGAATGGGACGAAGACGAAAAAGTTGCACTTCCGGAACGATTAGAATTGGCTTCCGAAATCATAAAATCTTTTGGGACTGCAGGATTAGAGAATATGATGACTACTTTTAATGGAAAATAAGAAAGTGAAAAAATCTTTTTATATTTAAATTATATTTAATTTGGTCTTTTCTAGTTATTTAAAATGAAAAACACTTCTCATATTCATAATTTGTTTGTTGTATTTTGTTTGTTTATTCTAGGTTTGACTTATAGTCAAAACAGAATACCAACAAAAAATACCTTGTTTGGCAAACCAATAAAGACAGAAAATGTAAATCCAGTTAATGGACACATTCGATGTGCAACTACAGAATACGAGAAATTTCTCCAAGAAAAAAACCCAAAACGATTGACTGATGCTCAGTTTGAAACCTGGTTGGCTCCATTAGTTAAGCATTATCAATCTATGCGAACTACATCTCAAAGTGGCGGAATAATCACAATTCCAGTTGTTGTTCACGTGATACATAACGGTCAAGCAATTGGAGTGGCACCAAACATTACTGATGCTCAAGTACAATCGCAGATTAAAGTACTCAACGAAGATTATAGAAAAATGTTAGGAACACCCGGGTATAATACAAACCCAGTTGGTGCTGATACTCAAATACAATTTGCACTTGCTTTACAAGACCCAAATGGAAACCCAACAAACGGAATTGACCGAATAAGTTTTTGCCAAGAAAGTTGGTCAGATACTGAGTTTGATTCAAAGGTAAAACCAGCAACGATTTGGGATCCTGCATTATATATGAATATGTGGAGCGTTAAATTAACTGATAGTACAGTTTTGGGCTATGCGCAATTTCCTGACGCTTCGGGTTTACCGGGCCTTGACACTACTGGCGGTAACGCAAACTCTGATGGAGTCGTTTCTAGTTATGATGTATTTGGTAGTATTACCTATAATGACGGAACTTTTTTATTGGATGCAACATACAACAAAGGAAGAACCATGTCTCATGAAGTAGGTCACTGGCTAGGATTAAAACATATTTGGGGTGATACTTCTTGTGGTGATGATTTTTGTGCAGACACACCTGTTCACCACGATGCCAACTATGGTTGCCCTACGGTTGTAAATTGTGATGCCAACGGAAATGAAATGGTCGAAAACTATATGGATTATACAGATGACTCCTGTATGAACATTTTTACCCAAAATCAAAAAGACAGAATAACAGCCGTTATGGATAATTCGCCTAGAAGATCTACGCTAAAAACTTCAACAAAAACTTCACCAATACCTTTGCTTGCAAATGATGCTGAAGTGAAACTTGAGTCAAGCTGTCCTATATCCGTTTGTGGAGCTATTCCTAACCAAACTACTCAGAAAATAACTATCTATAACAGAGGAACAATTAATTTGTCTTCCGCTATATTAACTTATAATATTAATGGCGGTATTGATAAGACCTATAATTGGACTGGAAATTTAGCCCCAAATGAATCGAATACTTTTGATGTTACTATAAATGCATCAATAAGCGGAACGATAAATGCTAAAATTATAAAAGCTAATGGGGTAACAGATCAGAGGATTACAAATAACTCGGCATCTGGAACATTTGTACTTCCTGACACGTCTCCTAATTATACCGTTACTGATTTTGTGTTTAGATTACAACAAGACGAATTTGGAAGCGAAACTACTTGGGACCTAAAAAATGATTCAGGATCAATTTTATACAGCGGCGGTCCATATACAGACTCAACACCAATGCCAGCATTAATAACTCAAAACTGGACGCTTTCCAATAACGACTGCTATACTTTTACAATAAATGACATTGAAAACGATGGAATATGTTGCGAATTTGGAGCTGGTTATTATGACATTAAATCTTCAGACGGTGTTATTGTTGTTGCCTCTGGAGCATCATTTTCAACAACTGAAAGTAAAACTTTTAGCATTAATTTAGACGAAGCAGAAATAGTTGTAGATTCTGATGATTTTTATATATATCCAAATCCTACAAAAGAACTTTTAAATGTCAAAACACCCAGCAATTCAGGGTTTTTGAATAGCTATAAGATTAGCAACGTTTTAGACCAAATAATACAAACCGAAACTTTTTTTAATGTAGATGACTTTACAATTAACACTGCATCTTTAAATAGTGGCACCTATTTTATTGCTATTGAAAAAGGATATAAGAAAAAAACTTTGAAGTTTATCAAAGAGTAGTTTTGTTAAATAATATCCTTAGAGGATTGATTTCCTACTATTTACTTTTTTAAATACTGTAATTAAAAAATCCTTAACTTTGACAAAAAATTTTTCATAAAATGAAAACAACGGCCCCCATTTCTATCAAGATTACACTTGCAATCTTTTGCTTGTTTTCCTTTTGCAACACCTATAGCCAGGATAATAAACCAACAAACAAAACGCTTTTTGGTAAACCCGTTACAGCAGGAACTATAAATCCAAATAATAGTCACATTCGGTGTGCCACAACAGAGTACGAGAAATATCTTCAGGAAAAAAATCCTAAAAGGATGACAAACGCTCAGTTTGAAGCAAGATTGGCTCCATTAGTTAAAAAATACAAAGCGATGCGAACCAGTTCTAAAACAGCCGGAGCAGTAATAACAATTCCAGTCGTTGTTCACGTGATATATGATGGCGAAGCTATTGGTCTTGCCCCAAACATTACTGATGCTCAAGTACAATCACAGATTACAGTGATGAACCAAGATTATAGAAAAATGTTAGCAACGCCCGGGTATAACACAAATCCTGTTGGCGCAGACACGGAAATCCAATTTGAACTTGCCAAACAAGATCCAAACGGAAACCCAACAAACGGAATTGATCGAGTGAGTCTTAATCAATCCTCTTGGTCTGATATTGATATTGAAGCTACCCTGAAGCCTTCCACTATTTGGGACCCTACATTATATATGAATATGTGGAGTGTGAAATTTACTGATAAAACTCTTTTGGGATATGCACAATTTCCTGATGGCTCATCTTTAGGTGGTCTTTCTGCAAATGGTGGTACAGCTAATACTGATGGAGTAGTGTCAAACTATGATGTGTTTGGAAGCAAAGCTTATGATGATGGATCATTTTTATTGGATGCAACATACAACAAAGGAAGAACAATGTCTCATGAAGTAGGACACTGGCTAGGATTATTACATATTTGGGGTGATTCACCTTGCGGTGATGATTATTGTGCAGATACGCCCGTTCACCATGACGCCAACTATGGATGCCCTATAGTTGTGAATTGTGATGCTAATGGAAATGAAATGGTGGATAATTATATGGATTATACGGATGATGCTTGTATGGATATATTTACCCTAAATCAAAAAGACAGAATAACAACTATAATTAACAATGCAGCAAGAAGAAGCTCACTAAAAACTTCAACTAAAAATGCTGCTATCCCTTTGTTTGCTATTGATGCAGAAGTTAAACTCGAAGGGTATTACCCTTCCAGTATTTGTGGAGCCATACCTAACCAAACTATTCAAAAAATAACAATTTATAACAGAGGCACGAGCAATTTGACATCAGCAACATTAAATTACAATATTAATGGAGGAAGCAACATAGTCTATAATTGGTCTGGTGATTTGGCTACTAATAAATCGGCAACTTTTCCAATTACAATAAATTCAGCTTCAAACGGAACTATTAATGTTACTAGTATATCCTCCGCTAATGGAGGAACAGACCAAAGGTTAACAAACAATACAGCGTCTGGAACTTTCATTATTCCAATAGCTCCTTCTAATTATGCTTATACTAACTATGAGTTTAGATTACAACAAGACTTATGGGGAAGCGAAACAACTTGGAGCATAAAAGATGGATCCGGAACCATAATATATAGTGGCGGACCATATACAGATAAACCTGCTTTGCCACTTCCTACATTAATAACTCAAACCTGGACATTAGCTAGCAATCAATGTTATACTTTTACCATAAATGATTCTGCCGGTGACGGAATTTGTTGTGGTACGACCAACGGTGATGGTTATTATGATATTAAAACAAACAGCGGAGCAATTGTTGTTACTTCTGGGGCGTCTTTTACCTCAAGCGAAAGTAAAACTTTAACAACAAATACGCTTGGAACTAACAAATTTGAAGCATCAAATGATATTTATCTTTATCCAAATCCAACAAAAGGAACTTTAAATGTTCACGTTCCAAGTGATTTTGGATTGCCAAACACTCTAACGATTAGTAACAGCCTAGGTCAAATCGTTAGTCGAAAAGTAGTATCAAAAGAAAATGATTTAACCGTAAACACTTCCGCATTAAGTAATGGAGTTTATTTTATTACCATTGTGAAAGAAAATCAGAAAAAAACGCTGCAATTCATCAAGGAATAGTTTTGCCAAATATAGATTTTTAGAGGATTGATTTATTTCAATCCTCTTTTTTTATCTGTTATTATTATACCATTACTTATTATATTTTAGTCCAAAGCTTTTGGTATAATGCCGCTGTATATTTCATTTAGTTCAATTATTATTGGACTAATTTGAAATAACTAGCGGTATTAGTATAAATTTGCACCAACTTAAAACAATTGCTTTGAAGATTTTTCATTCCATAAATGATTTCCATTCCACAAAAAAAACAATCCTCACTTTGGGTACATTTGATGGTGTGCATGCTGGTCACAGAAAAATCTTAGAAAGGCTAACTCAAAATGTTGAAAATGGCAAATATGAAAGCCTTGTGCTTACTTTTTTTCCGCATCCAAGGATGGTTTTACAGGAACAATCAGGAATAAAATTACTCAATACCATTCCCGAAAAAATTGATCTATTAGAAAAAATAGGAATTGAAAATCTCGTCATACATCCTTTTGACGAAAGTTTTTCAAGATTAACAGCTCAGGAATTTATAAAAAACATTCTTTTAGATAAATTACACATCCAAAAAATAATTATTGGTCACGACCATCGGTTTGGAAGAAACCGCACTGCAAACATCGACGACTTAATCACTTTTGGCAAAGAATATGACTTCGAAGTAGAACAAATTTCAGTTCAGGAAGTTAATGATGTTTCTATAAGTTCAACAAAAATCAGAAATGCCTTAATGGAAGGAAATATGGCTTTGGCCAATGAGTATTTGGGTTATGAATACTTTTTGACGGGAACCGTTTACAAGGGAAAACAATTGGGAAGAACTATTGGATTTCCCACAGCAAACATTCAAATTGAAGAAAATTATAAGCTTATTCCTCGAAACGGCGTTTATGTTGTAAAAAGCACTATCAACCAAAAAACCGTTTTCGGAATGATGAATATAGGATTTAATCCAACTGTAGCTGGAGAACATCTATTCATTGAAGTCCATTATTTTGACTTTATCTCTGATTTATATGACCAGGAAATAAGAGTCTCTATACTTGAATACCTTCGCCCGGAACAAAAATTTGACTCTGTTGACTTGCTAAAAGAACAATTAGAAAAAGATAAGAATACTGCTTTAACATATATAAATAAACTTTAGCAACTTATAAAATCTTTCTAGTTCTAAAAAATGTAATTGTTTTTACGTAAATTTGATTCTTAAATTTCTCTTTATCAAAGAAGTATTGTTTTAACCCTCTAAAAACTAATTCTATGAAACTGCCCAAAGAATTGTATAACGGATTAATTATTGCAATCTCAATTGCCCTATTTTTTTTATTGATGGAGATTTTGGGACTTGCGGACTTGTACTATTTACGTCTATTAAATGTCGTCTTTGTTTTTTACGGAGTAAACAGAACCTTAAAAATGAATTTTGCTGAAGGGAAAAAGGAATACATTCCAAATATTCTCTCTGCAATTTTCACTTCAATTATTGGGGTTTGTTTAACCGTTTTAGGATTGCTAGTTTACAGCTATATTAAAGGAGGAGACTCATA
Organism: Flavobacterium sp.; assembly: GCF_043780635.1. Lineage (GTDB taxonomy): Bacteria > Bacteroidota > Bacteroidia > Flavobacteriales > Flavobacteriaceae > Flavobacterium. The sequence goes on along the minus strand of NZ_JAYWCK010000035.1, from coordinate 14,194 downwards.
TGTACAATCTTTATCAGAGACTTTTTTGTTTGGAGGAACTCCAACAATAATGACCTATTGTATTTCTTTACTTTTTGAAGGAATTGCATCCTCAGTAATTGTTGTCTTTTTGCTGATGTTATATTGGAACAATAAATATGCTGCAGATTAGGCTTTGTTATTAAATATTGAAAATGTATCTTTTTTTCAACACATCAACTTTGCTACTTCAGATCAATTTGACTACTTTTGAAGCATCAAAAAATCAGATCGATGAGCATCACTAAACACAATTGGACAAAAGAAGAAATTATTGCAATTTATACTAAACCTATGATGGATTTGCTTTATGAAGCGGCCACTATTCATAGGGAACATCACGATCCAAACGTGGTACAGGTCTCCACTTTATTGTCTATCAAAACAGGTGGTTGCTCTGAAGATTGCGGCTATTGTCCGCAAGCAAAAAGATACCATACTTCTATAAAAACTAATGATTTAATGACCGTAAGCGAAGTCAAAGAGCAAGCGGAACAAGCAAAATCCAGTGGATCATCACGAGTTTGTATGGGTGCTGCGTGGAGAAATGTGAAAGATGGTGCCGAATTTGACCAAGTACTCGAAATGGTTCGTACCATCAATAAAATGGATATGGAAGTGTGCTGTACCCTTGGAATGATTACCGAAAACCAAGCACAAAGATTGGCCGAAGCCGGTTTGTATGCTTACAACCACAATATTGATACTTCAGAAGAATATTATAAAGAAGTGATTTCGACTCGTGGATTTGAAGACCGCTTGGAAACCATAAATAATGTTCGAAAAACAAATATAACCGTTTGTAGTGGCGGAATCATCGGGATGGGCGAAAGTATTGAAGACCGAGCAGGAATGCTTGTAGCTCTTTCCACTTTGGACCCACAACCAGAATCTGTACCAATTAATGCATTAGTTCCCGTTGAAGGAACTCCACTTGAAGGTGAAAAACTAGTAGAAATCTGGGAAATGATTCGAATGGTGGCCACAACCAGAATTGTAATGCCTGAAACTCAGGTTCGTCTTTCGGCAGGAAGAATAAATATGAGTCGCGAAGGACAGGCAATGTGCTTTTTGGCCGGCGCCAACTCTATCTTTTCGGGTGATAAATTACTTACGACTCCCAATAATGACGTGAACGAGGATATGAAAATGTTCGAAATTTTAGGACTAAAAAACCAACAACCTTTTGCCAAAGTTTACCAACGCGAAACCGTTGAAGCCATTGACTCTAAATTTGCTCCACTGGGCGAAAAACCAAAATGGTCAAGACCCGGACACACAATTGAAAGAAATGTAGAGGCAACAGTTAAGGGAAAATAAAATAATAATACATTCATAAAAAATCCCGATTTGCAAATTACAATTTAAATTGCGGTTTTGAATAGTTTTTCTTTAAAATTTATAAACGATGTGCCAAATCAATTTTGCGTTTCAGAGGATTGTAAAAATCTTTAACTTGGGCGACTATTTGGTTTAAGGTCATACTGTCAGCAGTTTCGACAGCTTTTAAGTTGATTTCGCCAAGAGATTTTTCATCCCGAAGTCGTTGTTCCAGTTTTGTTTTAGTTTCTCCTGGACCAAATATATATAAGTAATCAGCCCCTTTAACAATTGAAACAACGTCTTTAAGGTAACAATCATGTTGTTCTTTTCTTCGATTGTCAAATTTAGTTTCACTGTCACCGTGGTGACTTCCTGAGAAAGTTCCTTGGTCGCCTTCTTTGTTGTGATAAACGCTGTTTTCAACATTAGAGTCTACTTCGATAATTCTTTCTTCTTTTTGACCTTCAAGGGTAATAATTATTGCCTTTTTAATGTCTATCCAGATGCCGACTTGTTTTTCCATGATTTTATTTTTTATGTTATAATGAATAATTTTCAAGCAACTTTAGAAACGGTTTTTTCAGATTTAATATTTGTTATTAGGATAAAATTGTATTCAATTCAGAAATTAAAGCTGATTCTGATTTATTTTTTCCCGAAAAGGAAACAGCAATTGCCTTTGCCGTTTTTAGTATTAAGTCGTTTACCTGGGGTGTAAATAAACTCGGGTGTTCTTTTTTGAAAATTTTGAAATTAGGAATCACTTTGCCAATATTCCAATCATTCTCTACCAGCCAGTCAAAAACAATTTCTATTTGGTACGCAGAATCGTCACCATATTCATTTAATGTGGTTTCAATTGGAACCCACTCTTTTTGTACTATTTCTATGAGTTTTGCAATTTCTTCTTTACGAACTGTCCCGTCCACTGAGGCAAGTCTGTAGAATAGCTTGCCAAGTTGCTGGTAGAAATGAATCATTGTATTAGGTGATGGTTTCATTTTCTATATTCTTCTCATAGGAGAAAAGAACATATAAATTTACGAAGAAAAAATTAAAATCAAGCTGGATTAATTAGATAAATGAATCCTTTTAGTCAAATTTAACGTTTTATGTAAATAAAATTTTACCCAAACAGTTCGCTTGCCACATCTTCAATTTTTGCAACCAATCGGATTTTTATAATCGTGTTTTTCAAGGCGATTTTATTGTATTTCGAAACAAAAATGGTCGAAAAGCCTAATTTCTCTGCTTCCTGAATGCGTTGGTCTACGCGATTTACGGGACGAATTTCGCCCGAAAGTCCAACTTCACCCGCAAAACAGAAATCTTTATTTACCGGAATGTCTTCATTCGATGATAAAATAGCTGCAACAACTGCCAAATCAATAGCAGGGTCATCTACAGAAATACCTCCGGTTATGTTTAGAAAAACGTCTTTGGAAGCCAAACGAAAACCAGCGCGTTTTTCTAAAACTGCCAAAATCATATTCAGCCTTTTGGCATTGTAACCTGTCGTGCTGCGTTGTGGTGTTCCATAAACTGCAGTGCTGACCAGCGATTGTATTTCAATCATCAACGGACGCATTCCTTCGAGAGTGGAAGCAATTGCGGTTCCCGATAATTCTTCATCTTTGTGTGAAATCAATATCTCTGAAGGGTTTGAAACTTCTCGTAAACCATTACCAAGCATTTCGTAAATTCCGATTTCTGCTGTAGAGCCAAAGCGATTTTTTAGTGAACGTAAAATACGATACACGTGATTTCTATCGCCTTCAAATTGCAAAACAGTATCGACCATATGTTCCAAAATTTTGGGTCCGGCAATGTTTCCGTCTTTGGTAATATGACCAATTAAAATCACTGGAATATTCGTTTCCTTGGCAAATTTTATCAATTCGGCAGTAGTTTCACGAATTTGAGATATACTTCCCGGAGTCGATTCGATATAATCGGTATGAAGCGTTTGGATGGAATCGATGATGACGATTTCGGGTTCGATTGCTTCAATTTGTTTGAAAATATTTTGGGTTTTGGTTTCAGTAAGAATGTAGCAATTATCACTGTTTGGTGTGATTCTTTCGGCACGCATTTTTATTTGTTTTTGGCTTTCTTCACCCGAAACATATAAGGTTTTGTATGGCAATTTTAAGGAAATTTGGAGTAAAAGTGTGCTTTTTCCAATGCCGGGTTCACCGCCTAAAAGAATTAAAGAACCTGGAACTATTCCGCCGCCTAACACACGATTAAGTTCACTGTCACGAGTGTCCATTCTAAGTTCTTGAGAAGAATCAATTTCGTTGATTCGTAAGGGTTTTGAAACTCTTTTAGAGTCAGGCGATGCCGGTTTCCAACTTGATTTTTCTTCTTTTTGAATAATTTCCTCGGCAATGGTATTCCATTCTTTGCAGGAATTGCATTGTCCTTGCCATTTTGAATATTGTGCGCCGCAATTTTGGCAAAAAAAGGAAGTTTTTACTTTTGACATTATTTTTTTGGTGTTAAACTTTGCATTTCATCTAATTTTTCGAACATTAAATCATTTGTTAAATCACCAATTTCTTCTAATTGGGTTGCCTTTTGATATGATTTTGCCGCTTTTTTAGAATCTCCCAATTTTTCATACATTAAACCTAATTCATAATCAGCAAGCATTGATTTTGGATAATTTTTTCTGACTAATTCTGCTAATTTGTCTAATTCCTGGTATGCTTTGTTTTTCAAAATTGCGGCTTCGATAGCTTTAAAATCAGTAACTCTAATTTGGACTTTCAACCCTAATGTTTTTGTAATGACATCGTATTTATCTGTTAGATATTTTACTTGTCCATTTGGAAGAATTGCAATTTTCTCTGTAAATTCAGTCATAGAAATGGGTTTGTAACAGTCAAAAATTTGGTACAAAGCATTTGGAATTGAATAAAGAACAGCAGAATAATGTGAGGCACCTTTAAACGCATCGTACTTATAATTTATAACAGGATTGACAATTGTTTTAATGTTTTCGTCTAGTTTTTTTACGGATTCTAAAATATCTTTGATGTCTCCGTCTCCTGTAGATTGGTAATAAAAAATAGGCTGTTTTAATTTCGAAAAATTTTCGGGAATTCGGGTGTCCATTTCAGGAACAAGTTCTGGGCTTAAGGAAATATAAGCATTAAATATTGGGTTGTCTTTATACAGAAAAAAGTTTAAATATCCTGCAGTCGTGTCGTGTCCGGCAATAATTCTGAATGGAGCAATTCGGTATTTTTTTTCAATATAAGGAAGCAATTCACCACCAATAAATTCAAAGAATTGAGCTCCTTTTCCAGAAGGCAAATCAGTTGATTCGTCGTAATTGCTGTCGTCTATTCGTTCGTTATTTATGTTTTGGCTGATGCCAATGATAATAGTTTCGGGCAAATCATCCCAATAAGCACCATAGTTTAAAGCGCCATTAAATGGCTCAAATAAGTAGTCACCGTCAAGTAAAATGAGTATTGGATATTTTTTATTTGGATTTTTTTCATAGGAAGCAGGTAATCCAATCGTGATTTCCCGACTTTCTCCCAACTTGGTAGAAACAAAAGTTTCAGTGGTTTTTTGTGAAAATACAGAGACTGAAAAAAGCAATAATAGTAATAGTGATTTCATAATTTCTTAGGTTTTTGAAATTAATATTCTCCCGAATCTTCGGGACATAAAAGAGTAGCAATATAATACTTTTTATTTGCTTTTTTTAAATCAGTCAGGGTATTCGTTTTTAAAAAGAAATAAAAAAAAATTGCCACGAATTGCACGAATTAGCACGAATTTTTTAAGTTTTATTTGCTTCGACAGTTCGCTTCGCTCGGGTCACAAATCTATTTAAAATTATTGAAATTCAAATTAAGTTGTACTATAATTTGTGAAAATTCGTGCAATTCGTGGCAAAAAAAACTAAAAGCAAATGTCTTGAGAATCAGAAATGATTAAGTCAGCGAATTGTCTTTTTCATTTGGGAAAATAATCCAGGGCTTGAAGGTTTTGGCTTCTTCAAAATCTAGCGTGGCATAAGAAATTATAATGATAATATCATCTTTTTGTACTTTTCTGGCAGCGGGCCCGTTGAGGGTTATTGTGCCAGAATTTTTTTCACCTATGATGGCGTATGTTTCGAATCGCTCACCATTATTGATGTTTACTATGGAGACTTTTTCGCCTTCAATAATATTTGAAGCTTCCAGTAATGCTTCGTCAATTGTAATGCTTCCGATATAATTTAAATCGGCGCCAGTTACTTTTACACGGTGAATTTTTGATTTTACGACTTGAATTTGCATTCCGCAAAAGTAATTTAATTTAATGAAATGGTGTCAATCAATCTAATTTTGTTGACAAAAACAGCAATAAAAGCACGGTATTTTTTGGTTTTACTTTTTCTCAAACAAGCCAAGAGCTTCTCTTCATTGGCAATTTCGAAATATTCTAATGTAAAAGTTGGATTTTTTTCAAATGATTTTTGAACCCATTTAGTCACAGTTTTGGCGCTATTTGTTTTGAATTTTTCTTTTGCGCCAATTAAAGTTTTATAAATTATAGAAGCTTCTTGCTTTTCTTTGGAAGATAAAAGTTCATTTCTGGAACTCATCGCCAGATGATTAGGTTCTCTATGTATTGGACAACCTATCACATTGACTTTCATCTTGTTTTTAGCGACCATTTTCTTCACAATTTGTAGTTGCTGAAAATCTTTCTCGCCAAAATAAGCGTTAGTAGGTTCCACAATTTCGAAAAGACGTTTTACAATTGTTCCCACACCGTTAAAATGTCCAGGTCTGAATTTGCCTTCCATTTGGTTTTCTAAACCGTCAAAATCAAAAAATTGGGAAGAAGGATTTCCGTCATAAATATCGTCAATGGGCGGCGCATACACTATAATTTCTGAACTTAAACCGGTAATTTTTTTTAGGTCATCCTCTAGAGTTCTTGGGTATTTTGCTAAATCTTCGGGATTATTGAACTGAGTTGGATTTACAAAAATGCTTACAACAGTGGTTTCATTTTCGGACATTGATTGTTGCATCAATGACAAATGGCCTTGGTGTAAAGCACCCATAGTTGGAACAAAACCAATGGTGGATTGATTGGTTTTAATAGATTTTAAATAATCTATTAAAGCTGCTTTTCCGTAGAAAATATGCATAGGTGTTTTATTGAAATATTATGCAAACATAATATTTTAGTCTATAACTGCATAAATTTTTGTAATTTTGCATGGTTTTTATTGCCAAAAAATTAAGTAAAATACAATATGGAAGATAAGAGGATATTATATGTATCATCTGAAGTGGTGCCTTATCTAGCTGAAAATGAGGTCTCTTCAATGTCTTACGAAGTGCCAAAAATGATTAATAATCAAGGTGGACAAATAAGAATTTTCATGCCAAGATATGGAAATATAAATGAAAGAAGGCATCAATTACATGAAGTAATTAGACTTTCGGGAATGAATCTGGTTGTGAATGACTTGGATATGCCCTTGATAATAAAAGTAGCTTCAATCCCAAAAGAAAGAATACAAGTCTATTTTATCGACAATGATGAATATTTTAAAAGGAAAGCTACATTTACTGATGAAGAAGGTGTTATGTTTCCTGATAATGACGAACGAGCGATTTTCTTTGCAAAAGGAGTTGTAGAGACGGTAAAAAAACTAAATTGGGTTCCTGATATTATTCATGTTCACGGATGGATGGCGGCAATGTTGCCAATTTATATGAAGCATTTTTACAAAAATGAAGCCTTGTTTTCAGAAACAAAGATTGTAACATCGGTTTACAGCCAATCTTTTGAAGGAACTTTGGATATTGAAATGATTAACAAAATTAAGTTTGACGGTGTGCCAACGGAAGCTATTTTGGATTTAGAAAATCCCGATTACGAAAGCATTATGAAAGCGACTATTAGCCATTCTGACGCTATTATTATTGCTTCAGATAACCTCTCTTCAAGTTTAACAAAATTTATAGAATCTTCAGGAAAACCTTTTTTACCTTTCGCCCCGAAAGATAAATTCGCTGAAGCGTATTCTAATTTTTATAAAAATTTTGTTCTATAAATTAATATTTTCAAGTAAACATGCACAATAATTCCTTTTTTAAGTCCATTTTATTTCTTGCAAGCATCCTTCTTTTCGTTTCATGCGATAAAGAATATTCTACAGTTGGAGACGCGTTAATAGGTGATAACAATTTTGATTTAACGAGTGCTGCCTATAGTGTGGTGGCTTATAATGAAAAAATCACTCCAATTCAATCAGATAATCTTCCTATCAATGCGTTGGGAATTTATGATAATCCTGCTTTTGGGAAAACTACCGCAAATTTTGCAACTCAAATAATAATGGCAAGCCCAAATCCAACTATAAATCCTGCCTTGAAACAAGAGATAGAAAGTGTTTATTTAGATGTTCCTTATTTTGTAGACGCTTCACAAACAGCACCAATTGCTGCTGGCGGTAATACTTATGTCTTAGACTCAATTTATGGAGATAAATTAGCAAAAATTAAACTAAGTATATATGAATCGGGACGTTATATGGGGGCTCAGAACACAATTCCTCAAATGTTTTATACCAATCAAAATACGGAATTCAATAGCTACATTATTGGAAGTCGATTGAATGATTTGATAACTCCTGAAAATGAACAAAACGATGCGTTTTTCTTTGACCCTGCTCAACATTCAGTCACTGCTGGAAATGCAACCACCACCTATACAGCGCCAAGTATGCGTTTGAAATTGAATACAGAGTTTTTCAAAAACAAAATATTAAATGCACCAGCAGGGAGTTTAGCCACAAACGATGTTTTTGTAAATTATTTTAAAGGACTGTATTTTAAAGTAGAACAATCTGGAACTGACGCTGGAAGTTTAGCAATGATAAATTTTGCTAAAGGAACAATCACTATTAAATACAAAGAAGATACATCGACTACAGATGCAACTAGAGTAGACAAATCGATAGCTCTTAATATGATTGGTAATACTACTAGTTTGCTGGAACAAAGCAACACAAATCCGGCATATGAAAGTGCCACCACTAATTCTAATCCAATACTTGGTGACGATAAATTGTATTTAAAAGGAGGCCAAGGTTCATTGGCAGTAATAGAGCTTTTTGATAAAACTGATGCTAAAGGTTGGGATAAAAAAACAGAGACTTTTGTTACTGGAGCTAACGGAATTTCTGATGAGTTGGAAGATATTAGACATCCAGCAGACGGAAAAAAAATACTAATCAACGAAGCTAATCTGGTTTTTAATATTGATTTTGAAAACGAAGATTTTAAAAAGAGCTACGAACCAGACAGAATTTATTTATATGATTTTACCAATAATCGTCCTGTAATTGATTATTATGTTGATGGTTCAGCGGCAATTAGACCCAAAGCGGCAAAAGTGATTTTTGACGGTAACATCAATAGAGACCCAGCTTCAACAACAATACCTAAAAGAGGTTTAACCTATAAAATCAGAATCACGAATCATATTAGAAACCTAATTAAATATGATGATTCAACAAATGTTAAACTTGGCGTTGTCGTTACCGAGAATATTGCCATTGCAGATTCATATAAATTAAAAACTCCTACTGCTAAGATTTCACAAGCTCCAAAAGCTAGTGTTATGAATCCATTAGGAACTATACTTTATGGAGGGAAATCTACTGTTCCAGTTGATAAAAGATTAAAACTTGAAATTTACTATACAAAACCTAATTAATAAACCAAAAAATTATGTGTGGAATTGTTGGATATATCGGTTATAGAGAAGCTTATCCTATTGTAATAAAAGGATTAAAAAGGCTTGAATACAGAGGGTATGATAGTGCTGGAGTTATGTTATATGACGGAAGCGATATAAAACTTTGTAAAACAAAAGGTAAAGTTTTAGATCTTGAAGAGAAAGCTGCAAAAGAAATTTCCACTAATGGAACTATTGGAATTGGACATACACGTTGGGCAACTCATGGGGTTCCAAATGATGTGAATTCTCACCCACACCTTTCCAATTCAGGAGATTTGGTAATAATTCATAATGGAATTATTGAAAATTACGCTCCTTTAAAAGTAGAATTAATTAAAAGAGGATATGTTTTTCACTCTGATACAGATACTGAAGTACTTGTAAATCTTATAGAAGAAGTTCAGAAAAAGGAAAAATTAAAATTAGGAAAAGCAGTTCAGATAGCATTGAATCAAGTATTTGGAGCTTATGCAATAGCTGTTTTTGACAAAAAAAATCCTGATGAAATTGTTGTTGCCCGTTTGGGAAGTCCATTGGCAATAGGAATTGGAGAAGGAGAATATTTTATTGCCTCAGATGCTTCACCATTTATAGAATACACTTCGAATGCTGTATACTTAGAAGACGGTGAGATGGCAAATATCAGGCTGCACAAACCAATGAAAGTGCGAAAAATTAAAGATGATTCTTTAGTTGATCCCTATATTCAAGAGCTTCAAATGAACTTGGAGCAAATTGAAAAAGGAGGTTACGACCACTTTATGTTGAAAGAAATATACGAACAGCCTAGTGTTATAAAAGATACTTATCGCGGAAGACTTCATGCAAATGAAGGCATAATACAAATGTCAGGTGTTGAGGACAATTTAGAAAAATTTCTAAATGCAGAAAGAATTATTATTGTCGCTTGTGGTACTTCATGGCATGCTGGCTTAGTTGCAGAATATATATTTGAAGAGTTTACCAGAATTCCTGTTGAAGTAGAATATGCTTCTGAATTTAGATATAGAAATCCAATAATAGGCAGCAGAGACGTAGTAATTGCCATATCTCAATCCGGAGAAACTGCAGATACAATGGCCGCCATAAAGTTGGCCAAAGAAAAAGGAGCATTTGTTTATGGAGTTTGTAACGTAGTTGGTTCTTCAATTTCTCGTGAAACTCATGCGGGTTCTCATACTCACGCAGGTCCGGAAATTGGTGTTGCTTCTACAAAAGCATTTACCACTCAAATTACTGTATTAACAATGATGGCATTGCGTTTGGCTAAAGCCAAAGGAACATTGTCGAATACAGATTTCCATAGATATTTGCAGGAATTGGAAATCATTCCTGAAAAAGTTAAAGAAGCATTAGAAACGAATGCCAAAGCCAAAGAAATTGCTGCAGTATTTAAAGATTCGCACAATTGTTTGTATTTAGGTAGAGGTTATAATTTTCCGGTTGCACTTGAGGGAGCATTAAAACTCAAAGAAATCTCCTATATCCATGCCGAAGGTTATCCTGCAGCTGAAATGAAACACGGCCCAATAGCCTTGATAGATGAGCATATGCCCGTAGTAGTTATAGCGCCAAAACAAGGCCATTATGATAAAATCGTAAGTAATATTCAGGAAATTAAATCCAGAAGCGGAATAATCATAGCAGTTGTAACTAAAGGTGATACTCAAGTACGCGAATTAGCGGATTATGTTATTGAAATTCCAGAAACATCTGATGCATTGTCTCCATTAATAACAACGATTCCCTTACAACTTTTATCATATCACATAGCGGTTATGAGAGGTTGTAATGTAGACCAACCTAGAAATTTAGCTAAGTCAGTTACTGTTGAATGAGTAGATGCTTATACATACCTTCATTTTAAGCGAGATTTTTTGATCTCGCTTTTTTTTTGTAATTTTTTTTGATTATATTTTTTAAGATAAGTTCATTTTTCGGAAACAGTTTTATATGCATGCATAGTAAAACGCAATTATTTAACAAAAAAACTAATATTAATTTAATAATTTAGACAATATGTAAATTTTCTTAAATTATCATATATTAAATAAATTTTATGTTTTTTTATTAATATCAAAATTATTTGTACTTTGGTCGCATTAACCAACAAAATTTAACCCAATGAGAAACTATTTACTAATCTTGTCTTTGTTTTTTTGCAGTATTACTTTTGCTCAAAATACAATAACAGGTTCTATTACAAACAGTAACAACCAGCCTATTCCTGGTGCTAACATCCAAGTTGTTGGAGACAAAGCAGGAACAGTCACCGATGGTGATGGAAAATTCACTTTAAAGACTTCAAAAAATGCCCCTTTTACTATTGAAGTAACTAGCCTAGGCTATGAATCTAAAAAAGTTAGTGTTAATTCAAACAATCAAAATGTAAGCGTTAAACTTACAAGCGAAGAAACACAATTAAGTGAGGTGGTAGTTTCTGCATCCAGAACCCCTGAGAGAATTTTAGAGTCTCCAGTTACTATTGAAAGAATGGGTATTAAGGAAATTAAAAGAACTGCATCTCCTACATTCTATGATGGATTAGAAAACCTGAAAGAAGTTCAAATGAACACAAGTAGTTTGACCTTCAAGTCAATAAACACTCGTGGTTTTGCAACTGTTTCAAACGTGCGCTTTATGCAATTAGTTGACGGAATGGATAATTCTTCTCCGTTATTAAACTTTGTATTAGGTAATATGATTGGAGTTTCTGATATTGATGTTCAAAGTGTGGAGTTATTGCCTGGAGCATCATCTGCATTGTATGGTGCAAATGCTTTTAATGGTATTATGTTTATGAACAGCAAAAGCCCATTCACGTATCAGGGTATTTCAACATATTTAAAATATGGGGCAACTAGCCAAGAAGCCGCTGGAACAAACGAGTTTCATGATTTTGGAATTAGAATGGCACATGCTTTCAATAAATATTTTGCTGCAAAAGCCAATATGACATTTATGAACGGGACTGACTGGTATGCAGTAAATTACGATGACAAATACCGTCAAGGACAAGGATTAACAAGAAGCGATAAAAGTTATGATGGTATAAATGTGTATGGGGATGACCTGCCAATCAATTTAGGTGCATATGCACCAGCAAGCTTACTTACAGCCATTCCATCTTTAAATACCGTTGTTTCAAGAACAGGATATAATGAGGTTGATTTAACAAACAACAAAGCCGGAAACACTAAAATTGATTTCTCTCTTCATTTAAGACCATTTGGAAATGAAAATTTAGAGGTTATTTGGCAAAGTAAATTTGGCTTTGGAAATGCGGTTTATCAAGGAGCGAACAGATACAATTTAAATAACTTTTTTATGCAACAGCATAAATTAGAATTTAAAGGTAAAAACTTTTTCTTGAGAGGGTATACAACCTCAGAAGATGGAGGACAATCTTATGACATGCAATTTACAGGTATCAATATAAATAGAATTTGGAAATCAGATGGGAAATGGGTTAGTGATTATATTACAAATTATGCTGGTTCATTTTCAAATCCAGCGAGCCCTACATTTGGTAACGTTGCAGCTTCACATGCTTTTGCTCGTAGCAAAGCTGATACAGGTAGATTTCTTCCAGGAACTCCACAATTCCAAAATGCTTTTAACAAAGTAATTGCGGATCCAGATATTTTAACAGGTTCTAAATTAGTTGATAATTCCAGAATATACCATTCTGACGTTAATTATAACTTTAAAGACCTTATTAAATTTGGAGAAATTCAAATAGGTGGATCTTATAGAGATTACCAATTGAATTCTCACGGCAGGATTTATACTGATGCCAAAAGCTTAATTAAGTATAATGAAAAGGGAGCTTATGTACAGTTGCAGAAAAAATTCATGGAAGACCGATTCAAATTCACAGGATCTATTCGTTATGATGAAGCTACAAACTTTAATGGAAATTATTCGCCAAGACTTTCACTAACCTATGCTGCCGGAAAAGAAAAACAACATAATTTCAGAGCATCTTATCAAACAGGTTTTAGAAATCCAAGCACACAAGATCAATACATTGGTTTCAATGTGGGTTATGCAGTGTTAGTAGGTTCTGCTCCTGACAATTTATTAAGATATTCTGAAACAAGACCAGTTTCTGCAGGTTTTGGCCAAGCTTTTGCTGGCGGAGCAACAGTAATTATGAACGGAAATAACGCCTATTACAACTCATATACATACGCATCAGTTCTTGCTTTTGGTGCAACAAAAAATTCAGCATTGTTGAAAAAAACAAACGTTGGATTAGTAAAACCAGAAGAAGTAAAAGCATATGAGTTGGGATACCGTTCTCAAATAAATAAGATAAATATTGATCTTAACGGATATTATAATATTTATAATAACTTTATCGGAAACACAACAGCAATTGCAACATATTACGGTACTGCACAAGACGCGCCTAGTTCTGTTTTAAACCCTGCGGATAAAGGCTTCCAATCGGTATATGCAATTTCAAAATCAGACTATAGAGTTTATCAATTGTATACCAATACAGCTTTAGAAATTCATTCACTTGGTGTTGGAATTGGTCTTACTAAAAGAATGTTTGGAAATTATGATTTTGGAATTAACTATAACTATGCTCAGTTTGATTTTGATCAATCAAAAGATCCTGGTTTTGAAGCAGGTTTCAACACTCCAAAACATAGAGTTAAAGCTTCTGTTGGAAATGACAGATTATTAGAAAACTTTGGGTTTAATGCCAGCGTAAGATGGAACAACGCCTATTTATGGGAATCTACAATGGCTGACGGAATGATTGATGCTGCAACAGTTGTTGATGCTCAAATCAACTATGGTCTTCCAAAATTGAAATCATTAATTAAAGTTGGAGCAACTAATATTGGAGGTAAAGATTACACTCAAGTATTAGGAGCTGGAGCAATAGGACAACAATATTATATTTCTTGGACACTTAATCCATAATAATAAATTTCTATTATTTATTAAAAAACCATCACGGTAACGGAGGGCACTGAAAAAGTCATTTTAGTACTTAATTGATTAATAAATAAGGAGTAGAAAACTAGTTTTTCTGCTCCTTATTTTGTATTTTTAAGTTTAA
>NZ_JAYWCK010000034.1:0-4180 GCF_043780635.1 Flavobacterium sp. | reverse complement strand
TTTGTTGTTCCTTTGGTTTTTAGCATAGGCATAGTGAAATTGCTTGCTAAACTTGGGTCGATAAGAGTTGAAACTGTATTGCTAAATTCTACAATAGCAATTTCCAGCCGATTTGATGCAGTAGAATCATCTTGAATATCTTTATGAAATTCTTGAAGACCTGCATTTAGTTCATCAATTGCACCGTCACTACTCATAGAACTCGAAACATCTAAAACAAAAGTAACGCAACATTTTTGTTCTAAATTTTCTGGAGATTCTGCTGAAAAATCATTCATTGTTTTATTGGTTTAATTATGGTTGTAAATTTTTTTAAGGGTAATTTTTGAAATGAATAATTAACTTCTAAGTTTGTGTAGATAACCCTTTAAAAATTTATGCAGAAATACTGGAAATTTTTTAAAATTGATAGGTAGGCAAATCAACAGCAAAGTTACTTTTCTTAGAAAGTTTATATCTTTTTCGGATAAAAAGCAATGATAGGTAATATTAGAAACAAAAGGAAATTTTAATTAAAAAATTTATTTTTCGGTATTTAGCATATGAATTCAAAACAAGAAACATATTATTTTGACTTTAGTATTAAGCGTTTCGGATTTAGATTTGAATTTAAAGAAGAAGTATTCAAGTATTTTAATAATCTTCCAAAATATGTATTGCAACAACCGAATTGGGAGATTGAATATTATAATATGTTTTTGAATAATGATTTAGACATCCCTATACTTAGGGAAACTTTGGCTAAGACTCAGCGTTTTCTTGGTACAAATCCTGATATTTTAGCTCTTGGTGTTACTCGTTTTGTTCAGGGTGGGCTACTTTATGATTATGATAAACTAAAAGAAAGTGATTGGGGAGCATATTATCCTTATGAAACGTTATACTTGGGTAAAGGGGTTTGCATGGATAAATCTTTCTTATTAGCAAAACTGCTAATTTTATTGGATTTTAAAGTTGTATTGCTTGCATATAAAAAAAATAAACACATGACAGTAGGGATACAAGTTTCAGATGGATTGGGTAATTATCAAACTCCAACAGGTTCGTTTGCCTTGATTGAAAGTACGGGATATAATCCTATTGGTATTATTTCACCTATAATTGAAAATAATGAAGAGCCTATAATTATTTATCCTAAAAAAAATGGAACAAAACTTTTTACTAAAATAAAAGAGTTACGTGAGAATGAAGAAAAAGCTACTCGAATGTATGGTAAAGTTTATGTTGATGCGAACGCTTATCAGAAAAATATTCTTATTAAAATTAAAGAATTAGAAGGAAAAGCGAAGCAAATTGAATATAAATTAAAAGCAGAATCTAATATTATAGCATACAATATATTAGCTGACAGTTATAATAAAATTAATAGAGATATTAATGTTTTGATTGGCTATTTTAATCAAGGTTAAATAGTCTATTCTTGATTCCGAAAAAAACATTATAATAAAACCATAAAACCATATATACAGGAATATGGTTTTATGGAAAATTATCACTTGAAAAACAGAAAGAAATCATTAAAAGAAAAAGGCTTGCACCCCTTCATATAGACAGGCGACTACAAGCCTTTAAATCATTTTTAGTACGTGGGATATTGTTCAATATCTCCAAATAACTGTGTAAAATGAATTGGTGTTTTGTAATCAAGTTTCTCAATTCTTGATTTTGTAGTGAGTGGGTAATTGTTCCCTTTGATTATTCGGTTTAAATCGAACTTTCAAAAATGACCTTTTCAATTACAAGCAAGAAATCAAAAAAACTCATTCCCTTTTTTATTGAATTTCAACGGATACCATTCAAAGCAAGTGATTGGGTCGTAGAATTTCGTTAAAATTAAAGGGTCTTTTTTGTTTGCTGTAAGCATGAAACAAAGAATTACAAAATAAATATTGCAGGTGTTTCGACCTGCACCGTAAAGGTAGGAAAAACCGTAGAAATAAAAAAAGGGGCTTGCACCCCTTCATATAGATAGGCGACTACAAACCCTCTTTTTCTTTGAGTTCTGAGAATCTACACTTGTGAAAGTGTGCATCTCTCTCAATTCCAATACCAAGTGGTCATTTGTAGTCTTCGAGTTCGTGCAGGGAAAAATATCCTCGCTCTTTCTCATTAAAAATTACAAATCCAAAGCAGATGTGATTTACTTCATCGTATTCGCTTGCATACCATGATTGACTTCAACATGGATTAAAAAACTTGCATACAATGATTGGGTCGTCTGTTTCTCTTTGTTCTCAAATTTTGCGAAAATCGTTTAAGATTTCCTTAGTCAAAAATTTGTGTTTCCTCATGGGTGGAAAATAGAAAAAATAAAAATGCCATAAAAGGCATTGTGAAGGTACAAGAAATTTGTGATTACACAAAAAAGGGGCTTGCACCCCTTCATATAGACAGGCGACTACAAGCCCAAATTTAATTCAGATACTTTGCAAGGTTTAAATTGCGTATCTTGTTTAATAATAACTCATAATCTTTCGGCTTTCTCTTGTATAAAATCTAATCTAAATTCACGCCACTCATGCGGCAATAGACCATATTCACCATAATTTTCTTCATATCCATCAAAGAATATTCAAGTAAATTCTTGGTTAGATGGGTCGTAATTAAACACACAGGCAACCCAAACTTTTCAAGGAATGTAAAGTTTACAAAATACCGTAGGGTTTTCTACAAACTTTTGATTTCCCATTGATTGAAGCTCTACAAGGAGTTCATCAGTAAAAATACTTTCTAACATGATAAAAAGAGAAATGAGCTAAAAAGCGGTATAAGACCGCTTTGCAAATTAGTGAAAGTTTTGATAAGTTGTATTTTTAATCAATCATATTAATATGGTTTTATGGGTTTATGTATTTATGGGTTCGCTTAAACTTGTTTTTTATAAACCCTCTCAACCGTCTGCCTTAAAAACGGCTTGCCTTTTGGCGTGGCGTAACCGCTTTGGTTTAAGTGGTCTGCAATCGCTGAAAATGATAATCCTTGTTGTTCTCTGCAAACCTTGATAAGTGCATACGCTCTTGTATTGACTGGATTTTCTCTCGATTTTCGCTTTCTTGTGTCTGCCCCTGCTTGTCTGCCTTCATGTGTGAAGTTTTCGGGTTTTCCTAACCTTACACCTTGCTTTTTCTTTTGCTCTAAGGCTATTTTAGTTCTGATACTGATAATTTCTTTTTCACGTTGGGCAAAAATAGCGTAGATTCCGACTGTGATTGTTTCGGTATCGGGTAGGTCGCACGATTTGAATTTATCGCCTAACTGTTTTTTGATTTTAAAAATATGCTCAATATCACGGCTCAATCTATCGAGTTTTGCAACAATCAAGATACAATCGTTTTTAATGCAGTAACTTATGGCTTCTTTGAGCTTCGGGCGGTTGCTTATATCTCCACCGCTTTCGGTTTCAACGAAGGTATATAAGATTTCAGCGTTTTCAGCTTTGGCATAATGGTCAATGATGGCTTGCTGTGCTTGCAAACCTAAACCACTTTTTTCTTGTCCTTTGGTTGAAACTCTGATATATGCTATGTAGTTCTTCATGTGATTTCTTATATGCAACAAAACAAGTATGACCGTTCTTGATTTGTTGCAAATATAAGAAACTCTAAAATTATTGCAAGGGATAAACTCTAAAAGGAATTAAATAATCACGTCATTCTATCAATCGTCTAAATAAAGGCTATACCGTTGCAACCACATAAAAAAAACAAACCCACAAAAAAGTTACTTTGTGGGTTTCGTGTAACTGCATGAATTATGCAATTTAGCGTTCTTCGGGAAAACAAAGAACACAATTATTAAAATCAGGGTCTTTTGGGTCGCACTCACCAGAATCAAATAAGTCTTTTGGTGTAGCATCAACAAAAAATAATTTTCGTCCTCGCTCATCTTGATAGACTTGCAAATAATCAATTCCGTTTTGCTCTTTTACAAAGGCTTGCACATCGTTGTAAATTTCTAAGATTTCAGCTTGTGGGATTTTCTGATTAACTCCTGCGGTTACTGCGAAAGTACCCGAAAAGTGATAATTTCCTGTTTCTTCTTGCGGTTGTCGTGTCCATTTTGCCATGATTTATGATTTTTGTTTTTGTGAAACATCATCATAATTATTTGCAAAGGCGAATCAAGTCCTAACCATTTTTAAATAATTCAAAAGGACGACAAACAAACTGCCGTCCCTCGT
>NZ_JAYWCK010000033.1:0-6368 GCF_043780635.1 Flavobacterium sp. | reverse complement strand
ATTGTAATGGATATTTTCCATTTGCATAAAACGTTCCGTTTGGATTTCGCGTGCAGCTGTAACGCGTTTCCGAATATCGACACTGCTTTCGGCTTTTTGGTCTTCTGATAATTTTTCGAAAGGAACTGGCGTCACTTCAATATGAATATCAATTCTATCCAATAAAGGCCCTGAAATCTTGCTCAAATAGCGTTGCATTTCGTGTGGCGAAGAAGTTTGCGGAGAATCTGGATCGTTAAAGAAACCACTGGGACTTGGATTCATACTGGCAACTAACATAAATGACGATGGATACGTCACGGTAAACTTGGCTCTTGAAATGGTTACTTCTCGATCTTCCAATGGTTGACGCATTACTTCAAGAACATCTCGTTTAAATTCCGGCAATTCATCCAAAAATAAAACACCATTGTGCGCCATAGATATTTCACCGGGTTGCGGATAACTCCCTCCTCCTACTAAAGCAACATTTGAAATAGTATGATGTGGACTTCGAAACGGTCTTTGATTCATTAATCCAGCTTCTTTTAGTTTTCCGGCGACACTATGAATTTTAGTAGTTTCTAATGCTTCCCGTAAAGTCATTGGAGGCAAAATACTGGGCAAACGTTTGGCAAGCATTGTTTTTCCAGCCCCAGGAGGTCCAATCAAAATAATATTATGACCACCGGCTGCGGCAATTTCCATACAGCGCTTTATACTTTCTTGGCCTTTGACATCGCTAAAATCGAATTCAGGAAAATCCAATGTTTTATAAAACTCCGCTCTTGTATCTATAATTGTTGGTTCTAGAGTTCCTTTACCTTCCAGAAAATCAATAACTTCCTGAATATTTTCTACACCATAAACATCTAATCCAGTAACAATTGCAGCTTCCTTCACGTTTTGCATTGGCAGAAAAAAACCTTTAAAACCTTCTTCTTTAGCTTTTATGGCAATGGGCAAAGCACCACGAATAGGTTGTAAACCACCATCGAGCGAAAGCTCTCCCATTATTATATACTTGTCAATTTCATCAGCTTTTATTTGGGAAGATGCAACTAGGATTCCAATCGCTAAGGTCAAATCATAAGCAGAGCCTTCTTTTCTTAAATCGGCAGGAGCCATATTGATGGTAATCTTTTTACCGGGCATAGAATAACCATTGTTTTTGAGTGCGGCTGCAATTCTATAACTACTTTCCTTTATGGCGTTGTCGGGTAAACCAACCAAATGATAGCCAATTCCCTTGTCCATATTAACTTCGACTGTAATTGTTGTAGCTTCGACTCCAAAAACGGCACTTCCAAAAACTTTAACTAGCATACTGATTTATTAGATTCTAAAAATATAGAAAACATTTCAATATTTGGGTTATTTGAATGAAAATATTTAAAAAAAATCCTACAATCATCAGAAGTTGCTATTAAAACTTTGGAATTAAATTGATGAAATAAGCAATTATAAAAACAATACCGTAAATACTATCTATTCTATAAAGGATATTCTAACCCTATTTGGCTTCTGACTTCATCAACTATTTTGATAAGCTCTAAACTATTTTGATGAGTCCAAAATTTGCTTTCAATTCTGTTTTCTTTAATACATTGGTGACACTCCTCTATTTCGTATGTGTATCCTTTGCCTTTGGTAGGTAATTTAAATTTTGTTTTATGATTATTTTTTACCAGTGTATACGACTGTGCTTCAAACCAAAATGGATTTAAATTAATTCTTCCTTTCGTGCCACTTATTGTTGCTTTCATATTTGACGAAGAAACAAAACTTGAATGCAAAATAGCTTGAGCCTTATCATATTGTAAAATCATGGACGTTTGTAAATCAGCTCCTGACTCATGAAAATTTGATTTTGCAAGTATTTCTTTCGGAATTCCCAACAATACATAACTTAAAAACAAGGGATAAACACCAATATCTAAAAGCGATCCTCCTCCTAGCTTTATGTCTGTCATTCTATTACCTTCTAGTTCTTCGACTTGAAAGGCAAAATCAGCAGTAATGTATTTAACTTCTCCTATTTCGCCATTTTTAATTTTAGAAAAAGTTTCCTGAAACGAAGGATTGAATCTTGTCCAAAAGGCTTCCATAAAAAATTTATTGTTTTTTTTCGATGCATTAATCATCTGCAAAGCATCATTATAGTTTAATGCGATTGGTTTTTCGCAAAGCACATGTTTATTATTCTGCAACGCTTTTATGGTTAAAACTGCGTGGGAATCATGCGGAGTGGCAATATACAATATGTCTATCTCATCATCATTCATAACGTCTTCATAAGAAGCATACGCTTTTGGGCAATTGTACTTCTCAGCAAATTCTTGTGCTTTTTCAAGATTTCTTGAAGCTACTGCAGTAAGTTGAGCCTCCTCGATTAGCATTAATTCTTTTGCAAATTGATGGGCAATATTACCTAAACCTATAATTCCCCATTTAATCTTTTGTTTGTCCATTACAATCTAATGTTATTTGAAAATAGGAATAGTTTTAATTTTACTTTTCCTCTAGTATTATTGAATATTATTGAATCAGTGAATTAGAAAAACCTGAAAAAACTCTCCAAAACTAGATCCATTTAATTAAACTCTAAATTTAATCTAAATATCCTTTCAAAATTAAATATACTTCTCCTTTTAGTTTGTAAACCAATTATATTAATTTCCTTTGTTATAAATTAAACATTTATTCAATAAATAGTCACAAAAATGAAAGTAATACTCCGAACATTCAATCTTCAGTTAAAACATACTTTTACCATTTCAAGAGAATCATACAGTGAACAACCTAGCTTAATCGTCGAATTACAAAGTGATGGTTATTCCGGTTTTGGGGAAGCTACGTCAAATCCTTATTATAAAATTACGGTAGATTCGATGAAACATAATTTGGAAAAAATAATTCCATTTATCGAAAGTGTTACTAATGAAACCCCTGAAATTTTTTGGCATAATGCTCATAAATTATTATCTAATGATATGTTTGCACTTTGCGCTTTAGACATTGCTTACAATGATTTGTATGCTCGTAAAAAAGGGAAAAAACTCTATGATTTATGGGGCTATTCCATTAATAACAATCCAAAGACTGATTATACTATAGGTATTGACAGCATCGAAAAAATGGTGTCAAAAATGAAGGAATTGCCTTGGCCTATTTATAAAATTAAACTTGGAACCAAAGAAGATATTGCCATTGTAAATGAATTAAGAAAACACACCAATGCTATTTTTAGAATTGATGCTAATTGTGGTTGGTCGGTTTCCGAAACTATAAATAATGCCATAGAATTGAAAAAATTGGGTGTTGAATTTTTGGAACAACCTTTGAAAGCTGATGATTGGGAAGGTCACAAGGAAGTTTTTATGCATTCCGTTTTACCAATAATAGCTGATGAAAGCTGCATTATTGAAGAAGATGTAGCCAAATGTCACAATCATTTTCACGGTGTCAATGTCAAATTAGTAAAATGTGGCGGTCTTACTTCGGCTAGAAGGATGATTTCACAGGCAAAAAAATTAGGAATGAAAACAATGGTCGGTTGCATGACAGAATCTACTGTGGGAATATCAGCAATTGCTCATTTATTACCAGAACTAGATTTTGTTGACATGGATGGCGCATTATTATTGGCCAAAGACATCGCAACTGGCATAACAATTCATGACGGTATCATAAAATACTCAGAATTAAATGGAACTGGAGTTACTTTAATTTCTAAATAATGATTGTAAATGAATTTTCAGATCGAATAATTCGCATTGATGGCGTCGAATATTTATATTTTGGCGGAACCAATTATTTGGGGATGTCTACCAATACTAACTTCCAAAATATTTTATTCGAAAGCATCAAAAAATGGGGAACCTCTTATGGAAGTTCTAGAAATTCAAATATCGAGCTTTCGATTTACGAAACTGCCGAAAAATTATTAGCAAAAAATACAAATACCGAAGCAGCCTTGACTGTTTCTTCGGGGATGTTAGCGGGAAAATTAGTGGTTGAACATCTTTCAAAAACTACCGATGCTATGTTTCATTTTCCAGATGCTCATCCTGCAATAATGAGTTATCACAGCCTTCCTATTATGGAAAACGGCAAATTAAACGCTAAAATATTCAATGAAAATATTTCAAAAATAACCATTGTAACAGATTCAATTCCTTCCTTAGCTGTTGAACCTATAGAATTGTCAATTTTGCTTGAAATTCCTAAAGAAAAGAAAATCACTTTGGTCATTGATGAATCCCATAGTTTTGGAATTTATGGGAACGAATGGCTAAACATAATAAAAAAAGAAAATTTCAAGATAATTAAAGTAGCCTCTTTGGGCAAAGCTTTTGGCCTTTCAGGTGGTGTAATTGCTGGAAATACTTCTTTTATTTCAAAAATACGCAATCTTGATTGTTTTATTGGAGCTTCGGGAATGAATCCGGCTTTTCTGGAAACATATATTAACGCACAAGAAGTTTACCTTTCGCAGAAACAAAAATTACTTCAAAATCTAATCTATATAGACACCCATTTTACAAATAGAGATTTATTTACTTTCGATACTTCCTATCCTAACATTTATTTTGAAGATGAGTCTGTTTCAAAAAAATTATTGGAAAACAGAATTATTACTACTTCATTTAAATACACAAATACATCCGGAAAACTCAATCGAATTGTCATAACTTCCAATCACACTACTCAAGATTTAGAACAATTGTTGACACTATTAAATTCAAATTTTTAAATTTCCCCATTAACAAATTAAAGATTTTAGCAATTAATTTTTCATACCCCCATAAAATTATGGGGTATAAAATATAAATTCAATAAAAATGACCCTATAAGTAAATTTTTTTATGGGTATATGAAATGATTTTATACTTTTATCGAAATTTATAACTAAAAACTAAAATTATGCGAAAGATTATTTTAAGTGTGATTCTAATCACAATTCTGGTATTATCTATTTTTTCAATTTATTTATTTCCAGAAAGCACAACATTAGGAGCACACATCGTTGCCCTAAAATTAGATACTGGAGATACGGCTTGGATGTTATGTGCGACAGGCCTTGTATTATTAATGACTCCGGGACTAGGGTTCTTTTATGGCGGAATGGTAGGCAAAAAGAATGTTATTAGTACTGTACTTCAAAGCTTTATGGCTATGGTTATAGTAACTGTGTTATGGGTTGTTGTTGGATTTGGATTGTGTTTTGGACCTTCAATTGGCGGTTTTATTGGTAACCCAACTTCTAACATGTTTTTTAATGGTGTAAACTCTACAACTGCTTGGGAATTAGCTCCAACTATTCCTTTTATGTTGTTCGCCTTATTTCAGGCAAAATTTGCAATCATTACACCTGCTTTAATAACAGGAGCTTTTGCAGAACGTGTTCGTTTCTGGGCTTACTTATTATTTATGGTATTGTTCATATTATTTGTTTATGCTCCATTATGCCATATGACTTGGCATCCTGATGGAATATTCTTCGGATGGGGAGTGTTAGATTTTGCCGGTGGAACAGTTGTGCACATGAGTGCAGGTTGGGCTGCACTTGCGGGAGCAATGTTCTTAGGAAAAAGAAAATCAGAAAAATCAAACCCTGCTCGTATTACTTATGTATTATTAGGAACGGGTTTATTGTGGTTCGGTTGGTTCGGTTTCAATGCAGGTTCTGCTGTTGGATCCGGAAGTCTTGCTGCACAAGCTTTAGGAACTACAACTGTTGCTGCTGCTGCTGCTGCAATGGGTTGGGTATTTTTGGACAAAATTCTTGGACATAAACTTTCTGCAATGGGCGCTTGTATCGGAGCTGTAGTAGGATTAGTTGCTATTACACCTGCAGCTGGTTTCGTATCCATTCCTTCTGCATTAGCAATAGGATTTATTGCCAGTATAGTAAGTAACCTTGTGGTTAGCAATTTTCCTAAAGGAAAAATTGATGATGCTTTAGATGTATTTGCTTGTCACGGTGTTGGAGGTATGGTTGGTATGCTTTTAACCGGAGTATTTGCTTCAAAATCTGTTAATGCAATTGTTGGAGACAATCAAGGATTAATTTATGGCGATGCTACATTGTTTTTAATTCAATTAAAAGCTTTAGTGCTTGTTTCCATATTTGCTTTTACTGTTTCTTATGCTTTATTCTTTATTGTAAATAAAATTACACCATTAAGAGTTACTGAAGAAAAAGAAGAATTAGGATTAGATATTTCTCAACACGGAGAATTTTTGTAAATACCATTTATTTAATTTTAAAACACTCTAAAGATTAGTCGAGGGCACTGAAAAAGTCATTTTAGTACTTAATTGATTAATAAATAAGGAGTAGAAAACTAGTTTTTCTGCTCCTTATTTTGTATTTTTAAGTTTAA
>NZ_JAYWCK010000032.1:0-41580 GCF_043780635.1 Flavobacterium sp. | reverse complement strand
AATTTATCGTGAAATAGAAACTATTGATAAAAAAACAAAAGAGTTGAAGGAATTGGTTGATGATAAAGGAAAAGTCATTCTGAAAGAATTTGAAACCACTTGGGCCAGTTATCAACCCGATCTCAAGAATATTATTTCATTGTCAATGAAGAATAAAGTTGAGGAAGCAACTGAAATTTCTACTAATAATGGTTTGAAAGTAAGAGATAAGGCAAGAAGTCAGCTAAAGAGGCTCATTGATAAGAATCAATTGAGCATGGAAAATGCTAAAATAGAAAATAACGCAAGTTATAATAGTGCCTTGAGTTTAATTATCTATTTAATTATCGCAAGCATCCTACTAGCAATTATCATTTCCTACTGGATTATTCAAAGTATTACCCAACGAATTTCATTAATAGCAAAAGAAGCTGAAAAAATTGCCAGTCGTGAGTTTTCAAATGAAAAATTGGAAGACCATACAAATGATGAATTAAAACCTATATTCAATTCACTTGTGAGTGTAAATGAAAGTTTTAAGGAGATTACAGAAAATGCAAATAATGTTGCTTCCGGCGATTATACAGTTAGCCTGACTCCCCGTTCAGACAAGGATATTTTGGGCAATGCTTTAAATAAAATGACACGATCATTACATGAAACTACTGAAGCAAATAAAAAACACAATTGGCTTGCAGTAGGTCAAAATCAACTCAACGAAAAATTAAGTGGAGACCAAAGCATAGAAGAACTGGCCAGCAACGCAATTAGTTTTTTATGTACTTACCTGAATGCAAACATTGGAACTGTTTATCAGTTGAATGATAAAGACAAGACACTAGTGCTTTGCGGACAATATGCTTTTTCGTCGCCAGAAAATACAAAAGAAAAATTTGCACTTAATGAAGGATTGATAGGCCAGGCAGCAACTGAAAAAAAACAAATTTCTTTAACAGATATAACTGATGAACAAATACGCATCACTTCATCCGTTCTGAATACTAAACCAAAGCATTTAATCATTACTCCCTTTTTGTTTGAAGGCAAAACAGTGGGCGTAATAGAAATAGGCAGCATTACAGATTTCAACGAAACAGAAAAAGAATTTATCACTATTTCAATGAACAGTATTGGTATTAGTGTTAATTCGGCCATTTCCAGAAAACAGATACAGGAATTACTCGAAGAAACACAGGTTCAGACCGAAGAACTTCAAACCCAGCAGGAAGAGTTGAGACAAATGAACGAAGAACTGGAAGAACAAACTCAAAATCTGAAACAGCAGCAGGAAGAATTGCAAATGACCAATGAAGAATTAGAAGAGCAAACCCAATCATTGGAAGAAAAAAATAAGGAAGTAGAAGCTTCAAAAAACGACATTGAACAGAAAACAAAACAACTGGAAATAAGCAGCAAGTATAAATCTGAATTCCTTGCAAACATGTCGCATGAGTTACGAACACCGCTGAATAGTTTACTCATCCTATCGAAAGATTTATCTGAAAACAGAAAGAAAAACCTGGATGCTATCCAAGTTGAAAGTGCCGAAATAATTTATAAAAGTGGTCACGATTTGCTGATATTAATTAATGAAGTTCTTGACCTCTCCAAGATTGAGGCAGGAAAAATGTCAATAAATATTGAACGAGTATCATTGAAAATTTTTACTGAAGACCTCATTCGCAATTTTAAACATCACGCAGAACAAAAAGGATTGGAGCTCACGGCAAAATTAGATACAGAATTACCTGAATTTATCCACACAGATTCACAACGTTTGAGCCAGATATTAAAAAATCTAATTTCCAATGCTATTAAATTTACCGAAAAAGGAAGCGTAAGTATAAGTATCAACAAATACACGGAAAGCACAGTGATTATCTCTATTGCCGATACTGGTATTGGAATACAGGAAGACAAACAAATGGCCATATTTGAAGCTTTTCAACAGGCCGAAGGGGGTACTTCCAGAAAGTATGGCGGTACCGGTTTAGGGCTTTCGATTTCACGTGAACTCGCCAAATTATTGGGGGCTGAAATTAAGTTGAGCAGCAAGATTAATGAAGGCTCTTCATTTTCTCTAATTATTCCGCTAGAAATCTATCCTGAAGAGGAAACTCTCTCCACAAACACAGTACAAGAATCTGTTCTGTTAAAATCAACCGACGAAAACAGATTGCTATATCTAAATTATCCCACGATAGAAGATGACAGAAATACAATAACCAAGGATGATAAAGTAATACTCATTATAGAAGACGACCTGATTTTTGCCTCTATACTTTTGAAACAAGCCCACACCAAAGGATTTAAATGTTTATCCGCATCAAGCGGAGAAGATGGTTTATTGCTAGCTTCAAAATACAAACCAACAGCCATTATTCTCGATATGGGATTGCCAGGCATTAATGGACATGATGTATTGTTTGAATTAAAAGTAAATCCATCGATACGGCATATTCCAGTTCATATTATTTCAGCAAATGAACGTTCGTTAAACTTAATCAAAGAAGGAGCTATAGAATATTTGATGAAACCCATTAGCAAAAAAGATTTGGAAGAAGCCTACGGCAAAATTGAAAAATTTGTCAATAAAAAAATGAAAAACCTACTCATCATAGAAGACAATGAAAATTCCAGGAAAGCACTGCGTATTCTTATTGGGAATGGTGATGTAAAATGTTTAGAAGCAGGAACTGGAAAAGAAGCTTTGGCCATCTATGAGCAGCATGACATTGATTGCATCATATTGGATATTGGTTTACCTGACATGAGCGGGTTTGATCTTATCCATAAATTAGAGCATGTAAAAGGCCATAACATTCCGCCTATAATTATCTATACCGGCAAGGAACTTACCAAAGAAGAAAACAAAGAACTTGAGAAATATGCCGAAACCATTATTATAAAGGGAATAAAATCTGAAGAACGATTGCTGGACGAAACAGCGCTTTTCCTTCACAGGACCGTAAGCAATTTACCAGAATCAAAGCAAGCAATTATAAATAATTTGTACGATAAAGAATCAGTATTTCATTCAAAAAAAATATTGTTGGTCGATGATGATGAGCGAAATGTATTTGCCTTAACTAAAATATTACAAGAACGCGGAATGGAAATAATAAAAGCAGAAAATGGTAAAGTAGCTCTGGAGATGTTGGATATTCATCCTGGCATTGATATGGTATTGATGGATATTATGATGCCAGAAATGGACGGTTACGAAGCAATGAAGCGAATCCGATCCCAAGCAAAGTTCAAGAGAATGCCTATTATTGCCCTAACGGCAAAAGCCATGAAAGATGATAAACAAAAATGCATTGATGCAGGTGCCAATGATTACATCGCTAAACCTATTGATGTAGAGCGTATGTTATCATTGATGCGTGTATGGTTAAGTAAATAAAAAATAAATTAAACTATTTTACAATGGAAATGAAAAAAAATAGCCCAGTTAAAATATTAATGGTAGACGATAGAACGGAAAATTTATTTGCTTTAGAAGTAATTCTTTCTGACGAAAATTATGTGTGCGTAAGAGCAAGTTCAGGCGAAGAAGCATTAAAAATTATTTTGAGCGAACAAGATTTTGCCATCATATTAATGGACGTGCAAATGCCTAGGATGGATGGATTTGAAACAGTAGAATTAATTCGCCAAAACCAAAAACTTCATGATATTCCGATTATTTTTTTAACTGCCAGTATGGATAATTCTGTTCAAATATTCAAAGGGTATTTGGCTGGTGCAGTCGATTATATGATTAAACCATTTTCTCCTGCAATACTAAAAGCAAAAGTTTCTGTCTTTGTGGATTTGTATAGAAAAAATCAAGAATTATTGCTTCAAAAGGAGGAAATGGAGCAGCTTGTCCAAGATATAACAACTCAAAGGCAAATAGAAATTGAACTAATTGAAGGAAAAAGTAATGCAGAAAAAGCTACACAAAAGGCCGAAGAGTCCGCTAATTTAAAAGGCGCATTTCTTGCCAACATGAGCCACGAAATTCGTACACCCGTAAACTCCATCATTGGATTTTCGGATTTATTATTCAAAAGTAAACTGGAAGATCAGGAAAAAGAATATGTGAAAACAATAAAATCAGCAGGTGAAAATCTTTTGACTATCATTGACGATATACTTGACATGTCAAAGATTGAAGCAGGCATGATGATTTTCGAAAAAAATAATTTTAGCGTTAAAGAAGCTTTTAAATCACTCAATATAATATTGATGGAAAAGGCGAAAGAAAAAAATCTTGAATTAGTATTCACTTGCGATAATGACGTTCCTGATGTTTTGCTTGGAGACCGTAGGCGACTTTCTCAAATCATCATCAACCTTACGGGAAATGCAATTAAGTTCACAGAAAAAGGAAAAGTAGAGGTGCATGCAAAAGTTCAGGATTTGAAAGACGAAAATATTTTTATTGAATTCTCAGTTAAAGATACAGGCATAGGAATATCCCAAAATAAAATTGAGCATATTTTTGAGCGATTCTGGCAAGGAGAATCTAATGCCATAAGAGAATACGGAGGAACAGGACTTGGGTTGAGTATCGCAAAACAGTTGGTAGAACTTCAGGGTGGCACTTTGTCTATTGAAAGCGAATTAAAGAAGGGATCTGTTTTTTCCTTTTGTATTCCCTACAATAAATCAATGCAAATTAATACGACACCTACAATCGTAAACGAAAATAATATAAAAAAGACCTGGTCAAATTAAAATGTTGCTAGTTGCAGATAACCCTTTACGTGTAAAACTGATTTATAATTCCCAATGTTAAATTTAGCACTGAACCCGCTTTTTTGTAAAAACCCTCTTGTGCGTAGTTCTTTTTGAAGGCTACCCCCCTTTTCTGTCAAAGTGTAAATTAGAGTTTTGGGCTCTTTTTTCCATAACCAAAAAGCCAGCCTATAAAAGCTCCTGCAACTGCATAGTTTACAGCAGAAACAAATACATGAACTCCAACTGCTTTGATGCTGGGAGAAAGAGTGATTGCATAAGTAACCAAAAAATTACCCAAACCTATCAATAAGCCGATAACAAATCCTGTACTTACCCCTTTTTTGAGAGTAGAAATATTTGCTTTTATAAAAAAATAAACGAGCAAAACTCCAGAGAACAAATTCCCTAATACTAATGCCCACCAGACCATTGTATCAGGATTGGTAACTGGCCCACCATTTTCGGCAAAGAAATCTTTCAGTAAAACACCAATAAATAAAAATCCAAGAAAGAATTTAATTATTCCACCTACAAAGCTTCCGAGAACAAATTTTTGTATATTCATAATAGTTGATTTAGAATTACGCAGAACTTGCTTATAGGTCTGACAAAATCATTCCAATCTAAGCGATTTTGGGTAGATAAGTATGACAAACCTCAACCTTTTTGATAGTGCTAATATATAAATTATCAAATGATTTTTCGACTCTTTGTATTACTAATTTAAGCAATATTCTCTAATCCACCAGGAAAGGGTCTATAAGCATAATAATGCAAGACTTCTTCGATCGCAATTTTTATTGCTTCATTTATAGGAAGCATTGTTGTCGCTAGTCTGTAATCAATTTGGGATAACTGCATGTAATAATCGGTAAAAATAGGCACGTAAAGTCCTTTGCTAATGGCTTCTTCGGTGTTGTTGAAGTTTTCGAGTTGGTTTTCTTTAATTATTTTGCAGGTGGCTAATCGCAATTCGCCGTATTTGTCTCTACTGGCGGCATAACCAAAAAGGCGACATATTAATCCACGATAGCGATAGTTGCTACAGCTTCCGTTGTGCTGTTCTAAAAGGGATAGGGGTTGATATAAATGGCAAGTGGTAATCGAGGAGTTGTCTAATTCTACTAACATTTCTTCGGCTTTGCCATTTAAAAATAAATGCAATGCCCAAGGTAAAAATTCTAAAGGCGATGCATCAATGTCGGGTTTGGAACAGCACTTGCCACAGCCGGCGAGACAATGTAAACTGGTTTCGGATTTGAAAGCAGTAATTTCATTTTCAAGTCGGTCAAATAATTCTTCAACCTGCCGAACCTTAAGTTCTATCGCCATTTTTTTTGGTAAGGTAGGCTATTATAAATGGCTAGTAGTATAAAGTAGTTTTACTTACGATTTAATGCGAAGTTTTTACTTTTTGTAGCTAAAAGTAGAGTTAAGTATATTAAACAATTTTTCTAAATCTTTTTCTCCGATCCTCTTATTTTTGTTTGTAAACTTCTATTTTTTCTACAGAAAGTCTTTGTTGTAACCACAAGCTTATTTTTTGTTTTGAAGCTTCTGGTAGTTCTTTTTTGCTTTGGTAAATTAGAATAGGAATTGTTTTTACACTATCAGTGTTTTTATTAAAAGTATGATTGGAAATAGATAAATTATCGATTTCAGGAAATATTATTTTTACTTCAGATAATATTGCTTTGTTATCGTATTGGTCGAACAAGAATTTATTTTCTAACCTAGCAATTATAAGATCTTTTTCATTTATTCCGGTTTTTCCAAAATTTATTTCGTTGAGAATATATCTTTTTATATCAGTTGTATCCTGCCTGATTTGTAATTTGGTGTTAAGAATATTATAGTCTATTAATTTCTTATTCAAAACTTTTATTTCTGCCACAGTAAATTTTTTGGTTAAAAATCCGAGATCTAATTTTTTCGGATTGGTATTCAATGTTGATTTTTTAAAAAGGAGTGTGTACCCTTTATTTTTAAATTCATTAGTAACAAATAGTTCAATATTCTGTTCGTAATTTTTTTGCTCCCTAAGCTTGTATGCAAAATAAATACTAGGTAATATCAATACTAAAATTAAGGCAGTTATTGTATATTTTACCCTCTTTTCATGTTGTTTATCTAATTGTTTTGTGGGTGGATATTTTAAATATTTGACCATAAAAAAAGTTGCAATACAAATAAAAACACAGTTAATTGTGTATAAAAATATTGCTCCAAAGAAAAATTTTAAATTACCTATTGCTAGTCCGTATCCTGCAGTACATAAGGGAGGCATCAAGGCTGTGGCAATTGCAACACCCGGTATTGGATTTCCTTTTTCGACTCTGGTTACGGCAATTACGCCAACAAGTCCGCCAAAAAACGCAATTAAAATGTCGTATATATTTGGGGAAGTTCGGGCTAATAATTCGGATTGAGGTTCCTTAAATGGGCTTAAATAGAAATAAATTGTTGACACTAATAAACTCACAATTGTAGCAATTGCTAGGCTTTTCAGAGATTTTTTGAACAGTTCAAAATCAAATATTCCCAAACTAAAACCGGCACCCAAAATTGGCCCCATAAGTGGAGAAATAAGCATTGCTCCGATGATTACAGCTGTTGAATTCATATTTAATCCAACAGATGCTATGACAATAGCACAAGCCAAAATCCATAAATTAGAACCCTTGAAAGAAATATTCGATATTACGTTTTCTAATACTTTTTTCTTATCTTCTTCTCCAGTATGAAGGTCTAGGAACCTTAGTAATTTATTTGTCATCGCTTTAATTATTTATACTGCTGTATTGTAAATGTCTCAAAAATCTTTCAACTTACTTTATATCAACATTTCCTTGTCCGTTTTTATAGTTACTATTTCCGGGTTCATTAAGCTATTGCTGATGGAAATATATTTTGGTAATTCATATTTAAAGAAGAATTTCATCGTTGCTATTTTGCTTTCATAAAAGGCAATACTTTGGTTTGTTGTCTCTCCGGTTTTCAAAGCTTTTTGCGAAATAGTTGCTTGTTTTAGCCATTGCCAGGCTATTGTAATTATTCCCGAAAGTTCCATAAACAAAGTGGCATCGGCTAAATATCTTTCAATTTCTCCTTGTTTTGCAAATTCTTGCAAATGAGACAAAGTGGTTTTATAAGTTTCCATTGCCAAAGCCAATTTATCGGAATATGGATGAAGTTCATCGAAATCTTTAGAAGCAATGATAGTTTGCATTATTTCATCCACCAACAATTGAAAGGCTTTTCCGTTTTGCATTGGAATCTTTCTCCCTAATAAATCCAATGATTGAATGCCAGAAGTGCCTTCGTAAATTGACATAATTCGAATGTCACGGTAATATTGCTGTAAATCAAAATCCATGGTAAAACCATAACCTCCTAAAACCTGCAAAGCATTGCTCACTGATGTAATTCCTGCATCTGAAGGATATGTTTTTACGATAGGAGTTAAAATTTCTAAGAGCAAATACATTTTTTCTTTTTCGTCTCCTTCAGTTGCTTTTTCCAAGTCAAAATATTTCAAACATTCATAAATCAAACTCAATGAACCTTCGACTATTGCTTTTTGTTGAAATAACATTCGGCGAACATCGGCGTGATTGATGATTAAAATTTGTTCTTGTGCCAAATCTTTACTGGCAATAGGTCTGCCTTGTGGTCTTTCATTGGCATAATGCAAAGAAGCATAATAGGCCGCCGAAGCTACTGCGGCTGCAGTTTGTCCAACGGCAATTCGGGCGGAATTCATCATTTGGAACATATAAAACAAACCTTTATTAGCTTCGCCAACTAGGAAGCCTTTTGTGATTCCGCTTTCGCCAAAAACCAAATGCGTCGTGGCATAACCGCGTTGTCCCATTTTTTGGAAATCTCCGGCACAAACTACATTGTTGTATGTAAGGTTACCATTTTCGGGAATAAATTTTGGAATCACAAACAAAGAAATTCCTTTCGTACCAGCCGGAGCTCCTTTTATTCTTGCCAAAGTAAGATGAATAAAGTTGTCGCAAGCTTCGTGTTCGCCACCAGAAATAAATATTTTTTGCCCCACAATTTCATAATATCCACTTTCAGTTGGATTGGCAGCAGCTGTAATATCAGACAATGAACTTCCGGCTTGCGGTTCCGTAAGCGCCATTGTTCCTTGCCATTTTCCGGCAATCATATTGGGTACGTAGGTTTCATTTAGTGATTTGTCTCCAAAAGCTTCTATGAGTTCTAATGCGCCGGTAGAAAGTCCAATATAGCCCTGAGCACTACTATTTGCAGCTTCAAAAATAAGATGTCCAGCAGAATATAAGGTAAAAGGCAATTGCATTCCGCCTTGTTCCAATTCGGATGTGGCACTAAACCAACCAGCATCGGCGATAGCTTTAAAAATATTTTTCAGTTGCGGATGCGAATGGATTTTCCCATCTTTAAATACAACGGGTTTTTCATCCATTTCTTTAAAAAACGGAAACATTTCCTTGTCGGCGATGTCTTTTGCGGCATTAATCATCAAGTTTATTTCTTCGATACCACCAACGTGTTCATAACGTTTGTAGTTTAATAAATCTTGTATTTTATGCACTTCGTATAAAAGAAAACGAAGGTTTTCCATACTCATATATTGCTTTGTCATCACTCTTTGATTTTATTGGTTTAGTAATCGTTTAAAACTATTTTCTTTGGATTGTTTTATTAGATAGTATAACCGCCATCGGCAGTAATTACGGAACCGGTACAAAATGAAGAGGCATCTGAAGCCAGAAATAATGCCAATCCGGCAATATCAAGAGGTTCGGCAAGTTGTGGCAATGCTTGTTTTGCCAATACGTGTTTTAAAATCTTTTCATTCTCTACTAATGTTTGACTGAATTTTGTATTGATTAAGCCGGGACAAATTACGTTAGCTCTTATATTATCTGCGCCCCATTCTTTTGCCAAAACCTTCGTAAGGGCAATTAAAGTGGCTTTGCTTATGCTGTATAATCCCAAACCCTGTCCAGGCGATATTCCTTCAATACTGCTAATGTTGATTATGGAACCCGAACCTTTCTGTTTCATAAATGGATACGCCAGTTTGCATAATTCCATAGGACCTTTTACGTTCACTTCCATTATTTTGTCAAAAACGAGGTTGTCTGTTTCTACTATTGGACCAAAAGTGGGATTGATAGCTGCATTATTGACAACAATATCGATTCCTCCAAAATGTTTTACCGTTTGACTTACCATATTTTTTATTTGGTCGCTGTTTCCCATATGTGCGGCTATACCAATAGCTTCAATTCCTTCGGCTAAAAATTCTTTTGCAGTTTCATCCACAGCCTCTTGTTTGCGGCTAACAATTACGATTTTTGCGCCTTGCTGCCCCAAAGCTTTTGCAATGGCTTTGCCAATTCCTTTACTGGCACCAGTTATAATGGCTACTTTATTGTCGAGACGAAATTTATTGGAGATAGTCATAGATTGTTTTTGATAAAGTTAGGGAAAATATAGGGAGTAATTTGTTTGCAAAATATTCAATTCAAATATAGTTTATTTATTTCTCGTTTACTTTTATTTAATTTATATTCCATTGCTTTTTGGAATATATCATCTTCAAAAACAGTGTGAAATTGATGGGTTATTATCTTTTTTATTGTTGCATTTATACTTAAATTTGATGTAAATAAATGTGTTATGTCAAAATTATATTTTTTAAAGTTTAAAGTGATTTCCCAATTCATTTTTGTAATTATATTGATTTCTTCCTTTTCTGTTTCTTCTCAAACTTTTACCGACAGTAATTTACCAATTGTTATTATTACTACGGATTTGGATGTCAATAGTCAACCGCTCGAGATACTTGATGATCCCAGAATTTTGGCAAGTATGAAGGTAATCAAACACCCAGACGGAAGCCGAAATTATCTTTCGGATGCCAATACCGTTGCTTTTTTAAATTATAATGGCAGAATTAATATTGAAATTAGAGGTTCGTCTTCACAAGCATTGCCTAAGAAAGGCTACGGCTTAACTACATTAAAAACAGATAATATCAGTAATAATAATGTGAGTTTATTGGGAATGCCAAGTGAAAACGATTGGATTTTGAGCGGAATTGCATTCGACCCATCACTAATCAGAGATTATTTATCATATAATTTGTCCAGACAAATAGGAGAATATGCAACACGAACTGCTTATTGTGAATTAGTTATTAACGGGGAATATAGGGGATTGTATATATTGCAGGAAAAAGTAAAAGCAGGAACCTCTCGGGTTAATGTTTTGAAAATAGCAGCTACTGATATAACATCACCTAATATCACAGGTGGGTATATCACTAAAGCTGACAAAACTACCGGTGGTGATCCGATTGCCTGGACAATGAGTTCCTATGCAGGCTGGACTGATTATATTCACGAATTACCAAAACCAGCAGTTGTTACTGCAGAACAAAATGCCTACATATACAACCAATTTTTAAATTTGGAATCGAGTTCTAATGCAAATAACATCGATTTGATTTCAGGCTATTCTTCTGTTATTGATATTCCCTCATTTGTCGATTTTATGCTCATCAATGAGTTGGCTTCAAATGCTGATGGTTATCAATTCAGTACTTATTTTCATAAAGACAGAGCTGGTAAACTACGTGCTGGACCGATTTGGGATTTTAATTTAAGTTTTGGGAACGATTTGTTCTTATGGGGTTTTGATCGGAGTCATTATGATGTCTGGCAATTTGCGAATGGAGATAACGAAGGAGCTAAATTTTGGACAGATTTATATAATAATCCAACTTATAGATGCTATTTGTCTAAAAGGTGGAACGAACTTACTCAACCTGGGCAGCCTTTGAACTATAACAGCATTGTACAATATATTGATGAAACTATGGCTTTAATTAGCGAAGCTAAAGTAAGGGAAGAGCAAAAATGGACAACTGATGTTTATCCGGCTGTTCATTTTCCGCCAACTGAAATTAATGATATGAAAATATGGTTGTCAAATAGAATCTCTTGGATGACTAGCAATTTAGGCTCTTTTTCAGGATGTAATACTGTTTCCATTCCACAACTTGTTATTAATAAAATAAATTATAATCCACAAGGAGCAACATCTACTGAAAGTGATAATTTAGAGTTTGTAGAGATTAAAAACACAAGTAATACCACTGTTAATCTGACTGGAGTTTATTTTAAAGAATTAGGATTGAGTTATCAATTCCCTGCCTATTCATCGGTTATAGCGGGAGGAAGTATTTATTTAGCAAGTAATTTAGTTGCTTTTCAAACTAAATATGGAATTTCTGCTTTTGGACAGTTCACTAGAAACTTATCAAATAGTTCTCAAAAAGTTGTTCTAGCTGATGGTTTTGGTAATACGATTGATTCCGTAGAATATTTTGATGCATCACCTTGGCCAACAGCAGCCGATGGAGCAGGAAGTTATTTGCAATTACTTAGTACAGCATTGGACAATAATTTGGCCTCAAGTTGGATTGCATCATCAATTATTTCGTTATCAGCGACTTCGTTTGATGAGACTTCTACTATTGATATTTATCCAAATCCAGTAACTCATTTTTTAAATATTAACACAACCAAACCAATGAGTGGTATTAAGATTTTTGACGTTTCAGGAAAATTAATTTATGATTTAAAACAAAAATCGAGCAATATAAATACCGATTGGAGTAACTATTCTAGTGGTGTCTATTTCATTTCGATTTATGATGAAAACGGATTTGTTACTAAAAAAATAATTAAGGAATAATTTTACAACTATTTTTTTCTCTTTAAAAAAAATAAATTTTTAAGAAATATAAAAATTTATTATACCTTTGTTTATTAAATTTACAAAAATGATAAACAATGTTAAATCAGTTTTTAGTATAAAAGATCTGGAAAATCTTTCCGGAATTAAAGCACACACAATTCGAATTTGGGAAAAAAGATATAATATTCTTGAACCAATGCGGACAAATACTAATATAAGAACCTATGATTTATCTAATCTGCAAAAGCTTTTAAATGTTACTTTATTAAATTCTTACGGCTATAAGATTTCTAGGATTGCAGAATTAAATACAGATAAAATTTCACTTCTAGTTCGGGAAATAATATCTGATAAAAGTTCCAAAAATCATGCTTTAAATGCTTTTAAGGTAGCAATGATTAACTTTGATCAGGCTTTATTTTTTAATACGTATAACAATTTGCTTTCTGAAAAAACATTTCGAGAAGTTTTTTTTGAGATTATTATTCCGCTGATGAATGAAATAGGTTTGTTGTGGCAGTCCAATACGATTTCTCCCGCTCAGGAGCATTTTATTTCCTATTTGATTAAGCAAAAACTACTCATAAATACTGAAAAAGTTCAAATTTTAGAGCCTACAAGAAACGATAAAATCTTTGTTTTGTATCTCCCGGAAAATGAAATTCATGAACTGGGTTTAATGTATTTAAATTACGAAATTTTATTAAACGGTTACAAGACAATTTATCTTGGTGAAAGCGTTCCTATTGAAAGTTTAAAGGATATGAAAAATTATTTTGACAACATTGTTTACATTTCATATTTGACTGTTCAGCCTACAAAAGATGCTATTAATGATTATGTAAAAGAAATATCTACTGAAATTATTGATACTAATTCGCAGGTTTGGTTCCTCGGAAGAATGACGGAATTTATTGATAAAAAAAATCTTTTTGACAAAATTTCTATTTTTCATTCTATTTCTGACTTAGTTCAAGAATTATAATTTAATGTTAATATAGTTATTTTGTTTAACTTATTCGTATATTTGCTAAACAAATGAAAAATTCAATTACAATTATCGGTTCAGGGTTTTCGTCATTGTCAGCTTCTTGCTATTTGGCGAAGGAAGGTTTTGATGTTACCATTCTCGAAAAAAACAATACTGTTGGCGGAAGAGCCAGACAATTTGTTAAAGATGGTTTTACTTTTGATATTGGTCCTACTTGGTATTGGATGCCAGATGTTTTCGAGAAATTTTTTGCAGATTTCAACAAACATCCTTCTGATTACTACCATCTAGATAAGTTAAGTCCTGCTTATGAAGTCTATTTTGATACTTTAGATTCCATTCAAATTGCTGATAATTTACCCGATATTCTTGCTGTTTTTGAAAAAGAAGAAGTTGGAAGTGCCAAACATTTAGAATCATTTCTTGATAATGCTAAACATAACTATGATGTTGCAATTAAAGATTTGGTATATAAACCCGGAATTTCTATAACCGAATTAATTACTCCTGTTACAATAAAAAAAGCAAATCAGTTTTTTAGTACAATTAGAACTTCTGTCAGAAAAAAAATTAAGAACAATAGGTTACAGCAAATTATGGAATTTCCGGTTTTGTTTCTTGGTGCAAAACCCTCGAATACGCCTTCATTTTATAGTTTTATGAATTATGCTGATTTTGGTTTAGGAACTTGGCATCCAAAGGGAGGA
The DNA here is from genome assembly GCF_043780635.1 of Flavobacterium sp. Taxonomy (GTDB): domain Bacteria; phylum Bacteroidota; class Bacteroidia; order Flavobacteriales; family Flavobacteriaceae; genus Flavobacterium. The sequence continues at coordinate 27,408 of NZ_JAYWCK010000032.1, read as the reverse complement.
ATGTATGAAGTTGTTAAAGCGATGTATATTTTAGCAGCAGAATTGGGTGTAAAAATTCAAACCAATCAAAATGTTGAGAAAATAAATGTTGAAAATGGTGTTGTGAAAAGTGTTATTTCAAATGGAGTTACGATTGAATCCGATGTAGTTTTGAGTGGAGCTGATTATCATCATACCGAAACTTTATTGGATGAAAAGTATAGAGGATATTCTGAAAAATATTGGAATTCTAAAGTTTTTGCCCCATCTTCGCTTTTGTTTTATGTTGCTTTTGATAAAAAAATTGAAAATGTATCCCATCATACTTTGTTTTTTGACACTGATTTTGATGTTCATGCTAAAGATATTTATGACAATCCAAAATGGCCTGATAAACCATTATTCTACGCTAGCTTTCCGAGTAAAACCGATTCTATTGTTGCTCCTGAAGGCAAAGAAGCTGGGATATTTTTGATTCCAATTGCTCCTGGAATTAAAGATTCAGATGCAATAAGAGAAATATATTTCGAAAATATTATTAAAAGATTTGAAAAATTAACCAATCAAAAAGTAACAGAAAGTATAATATTTAAAGAAAGTTTCTGTGTCAATGATTTTGTAAAAGATTATAATTCATACAAAGGAAACGCATATGGATTAGCAAATATTCTTACACAGACTGCTTTTTTAAGGCCAAAAATTATTAGTAAAAAAGTAAAGAATTTATTTTTCACCGGACAACTAACTGTGCCTGGACCAGGAGTTCCTCCGTCAATAATTTCAGGAAAAATAGTTTCAGATTTGATAAAAAAACAATTTTCAAATAAGCAGTAAATATGAAAAAATTATTTGATGATGTATCGTTTAAGTGCAGTATTTTGGTAACTAAAAGTTACAGCACTTCATTTTCTTTGGCTGTTAAAATGCTTGCGCCAAGTATTAGAGACGCTATTTATAGTATATATGGTTTTGTGCGTTTCGCAGATGAAATTGTAGATTCTTTTCACGGGTTCGACAAAGAAACTTTGATAAATGATTTTGAAAATGAATACTATAAAGCTCAAAAGTTTGGTATTAGTTTAAATCCAATTTTAAATTCTTTTCAACAAACGGTTGTTAAATATAATATTTCAGACGATTTAATTCAGTCATTTTTGAAGAGTATGAAAATGGATTTGATAAAATCTGATTATCACAGCAAGCAGGAATATGATGAATATATTTATGGATCTGCTGATGTGGTGGGCTTAATGTGTCTAAAGGTTTTTGTTAACGGAAATGATGAAAAATATAGTGAATTGAAAGACGAGGCCATGCGATTAGGTTCTGCTTTTCAGAAAGTTAATTTTTTAAGAGATTTGAAAGATGATAATTTGGTTTTAAACCGAAATTATTTTCCAGGTGTCGATTTAAATTCTTTTGATGAGAAATCAAAACAAATGATTATTAAAGAAATTGAAGATGATTTTCTAATTGCTTTACAAGGAATTAAAAAATTACCTTTGGAAGCTAAATTCGGAGTTTACACGGCTTATGTTTATTATAAGAAGTTATTGAAGAAGCTTGAAAACACACCTTATTACGAAATTGGAAATTCAAGAATTCGAGTTTCAAATTATACTAAAGCACGATTGTTAACCAATTCTTTTGTAACTTACAAACTGAATTTGGTTTAATGAGCTTTTCTTTATATAAAACTAAAAACGTTTTAAAATGATATATTTCTTAATTTTTTTGGCTACCTATTTAGTTATGGAATGCATCACTTGGTGTACCCATAAATTTGTTATGCATGGTTTTTTATGGTACCTTCATGAAGATCATCACCAACCAAAATACGCAAATATTTTTGAGCGTAATGATGTTTTTTTTGTAATTTTTGCTATTCCCAGTATTTTGTTATTTTATTTTGGGGCAGATGCAGGTTTTGATTACAAGTTCTTCATTGGATTAGGAATTTTCGCTTATGGATTGAGCTATTTTCTGGTTCACGATGTGATGATACATCAACGTTTCAAGTTATTTAAAAATACCAAAAATAAATATTTGCTAGGTTTACGAAAAGGTCATAAAGTTCACCACAAGCATATGGGTAAAGAACATGGAGAATGTTTTGGGATGTTGTTTGTGCCTTTCAAATATTTTAAATTTTAATATGTCGTTATATTTAATATTAAATATAATGTCCTTTTTGATTCCATTTTTATATAGTTTCGAAAGCAGAATGAAGTATATAAAACGATGGAAATCTGTTTTTTCTTCTATTCTCATAACGGCAGTTTTCTTTATTATTTGGGATATTTTCTTCACTAAGATTGGAGTATGGAGTTTTAATCCACGTTATCATTCTGGAATTGAATTCTTTGGTTTGCCTATTGAAGAATGGCTATTTTTTATTTGCATTCCGTATGCCAGCCTCTTTATTCATTTTGCTTTTCACTATTTTTATCCAAAGGTTTCTTTATCAGACAAAACTGTGAAAGTTATTTATTGGCTTCTGGTGATAATCCTTTTGCCAACTATTATTTTTCATTATGATAGATGGTATACTGCATTGAATTATAGCTTATTAGTATTAGTTTTGACTTATACTGTTTTCAAGGTTCCCAATATTTTGAACACCTTTTTTATTACTTTTCTTATCATATTAATTCCATTTGCATTAGTCAACGGAATTCTCACCGGCAGTTTTATTGATGAGCCGGTCGTGATATATAATAATGCCGAAAATTTAGGAATTAGACTTGGAACGATACCAATAGAAGATATAGGTTATGCTTTTTCGATGTTGCTGATGAGTTTAGTTTTGATAAAAAAAATAGAAAATAATTAAAAATGAAAGTATACACAAAAGAAACGGTTCAATATGTAAATGCGAGTGTCGAGGAATGTTGGGCTTTTTTTTCGAGTCCAAGAAATTTGCAGAAAATCACTCCGGAAACTATGGGTTTCCAAATTACGGATTTTGACAATAAAGCGATGTATGCCGGCCAAATTATTCAGTACACGGTGTCACCTCTTTTGGGTTTAAAACTTGGATGGATGACGGAAATTACTTTCGTTAAAGAGAACAGTTATTTTATCGACGAACAACGTTTTGGGCCTTATGCTTTATGGCATCACAAACACTTTTTTGAACCAACCGAAAACGGCACAAAAATGACAGATTTAGTTCATTATGCTTTGCCATTAGGATTTATTGGAAGAATTATGAATACGCTTGTCGTAAAAAATAAGTTGAAAGAAATCTTCGATTACCGATGTGTAAAAGTAGATGAAATGTTTAATTCCAAATAATGAACAAACAAGAAATTGCTTTTTTTTGGTTCAGGAGAGATTTACGATTAGAAGATAACGTGGGTCTCTTTTTTGCTTTGGAATCTAAATATCCAGTAATTCCCTTGTTTATTTTCGATGAAGCTATTTTAGAAAGCTTGCCAAAAAATGATGCCAGAGTTGGGTTTATTCACGAGTCTCTTTCGAAAATTAATTCTCAATTAAAGGAAATGGGAAATTCTCTTTTGGTAAAAAAGGGAAAAACTCAAGAAGTTTGGCAAACACTAATTCAGGAATATGATGTTAAAGAAGTTTTCTTTAACAAAGATTATGAGCCTTATGCCATCAAAAGGGATTTGGCCATTTGTGAATTATTGGAAGCCAATAAAACAGCACAATTTTCTTTTAAAGATCAGGTGATTTTTGAAGAAATGGAAATCACAAAAGCTGATGGACTGCCATATACAGTTTATACTCCTTATAAAAATAAATGGCTGGAGAAATACAATTCAATGGCTCCGGTTCCAGAATACGATACTTCCGAAAAGATCTCCAATTTCTATAAAAACAATTTTATTTTTCCAACATTAGAACAAATAGGATTCGAGGAAAGTTCCATAAAAGTGATTCCGCATAATTTAAAAAATGTTTCCAATTATCACGAAACACGTGATTTTCCAGCTTTGGATAGTACAACTCATCTTTCGCCACATTTGCGTTTTGGAACGGTTAGTATTCGGAAATTAGTTAATTGGGCTGCACATAAAAACCAGGTTTTTTTAAGTGAACTGATTTGGAGAGAATTTTTTATGCAAATATTGTTCAGTTTTCCAAAAGTGGTTACGCACAATTTCAAATCAGCTTATGACGGAATCCAATGGAGGAATAACGAGGAAGATTTTAAGAGATGGTGTTCCGGAACCACAGGATATCCGATGGTTGATGCCGGAATGCGTGAATTGAATGAAACTGGTTATATGCACAACAGAGTGCGTATGGTTGCTTCAAGTTTTCTGTGTAAGCATTTATTAATCAATTGGCAATGGGGAGAAGCTTATTTTGCCGAAAAATTATTGGATTTTGAATTGTCTGCCAATGTCGGAAACTGGCAATGGGCAGCTGGGACTGGTTGTGATGCGGCACCTTATTTCAGAGTTTTCAATCCCGAAATTCAACTTAAGAAATTTGATGAAAAAGGAATTTACATCCGGAAATGGATTCCTGAATTTGATTTAGGATATGGTGAGCCAATGGTGGATCACGCATTTGCGAGAGACCGTGCTATTGCCACTTATAAAGCAGGAATTTTGAAATAAATTATTTAATTAGTTTATTCAACATACCTTTAAAAATAAATCCGTGAAATGGCAAAACGGAATACCAGTATAGTTTTCCCCATATGCCTTTTGGTCTGAATGTCGCGGATTGATACAAGATGTTATGAATGATTTTGAATTCTAGCCAGGCCTCACCAGGCAATTTCATTTCGGCATATAAAACTAATTTTCCTTCTTTTTTATTTGCATATAAAACGCGCCAAAAATCCAATGCGTCTCCCGGATGAATGTCATGTTTGTTAGTCCTGCCTCTTCGGGAACCCACACCACCAAATAATTGATCTATGAAACCGCGAAAATTCCACAACCAATCTCCATAATACCAACCCGTTTCCCCGCCAATTGACCAAATTCTATCTAAGGTGAAATCTAGGTTTTCTATTTTTTTCTTTCTTCTGTCGATATAACAGTTTTTCTTTGGAACCTTTAAAAATTCAGAAATATTGTTCCTGAATCTCCCACTAACTAGTGAATCTTTCCAGCTGGATGCTACTTTATCTTCATCCACTTTTATCAAGGCTCTGGATAAAGCTTGTTCATAGGACATGGGTTTTACACCCAATATATCATTGATTTTGTTGTCTCTGCAGATTACTTCCACTTTCATACTGCTGACTAATGCGGAGGCTAATTTGTATGAAGTTGAGGTTACAAAATACAGCCAATAGGATGATAATTTGGGTGTCATTATTGGAACCGTATAGATCCATCGTTTTAATTTTTTTGCTTTGGCAAAACCCAAAAGCATTTCTTTATAGGTTAGAATATCCGGACCACCAATGTCGAAACTCTTGTTATAAGTAAGGGGATTCAAGAGTGATTTTGATAAAAATTCCAGAACATCGGGTATGGCTATGGGCTGGCATTTTGTGTTAAGCCATTTTGGAGTAATCATAATCGGGAGTTTATTGACTAAATCCCGGATAATTTCGAAAGAAGCGCTACCAGAGCCCACAATGATTCCAGCTCTCAAAGTTGTTATGGCAAAATTTCCTTTGTGTAAAACATCCTCCACTTTTTTCCTAGAGGACAAATGTTTTGAAAGTGATTTATCGTTTACAATACCGCTTAAATAAATAACTTGTTTCGCGAATGTTTTGTCAATGTAATTAACAAAATTTTCTGCAGAAGCTTTTTCTAATTCATCATAATTATCGTCGGATCCTGACATGGAATGTATCAGATAATAGGCGGCTTCAATGTCGTTTGGTATGGCTGTTAATGTTTCTGGTTTCAGAAAATCAACTTCAATAACTTTGATGTTTTTCAAAAATTCTTTCGGAGTATAGAACCTGTTTTTGTCTCTTACACAACAAATAATTTCGTGGTCCTGGGAAACTAAAATAGGCAAAAGCCGCTTCCCAATATAACCTGTTGCACCTGTTAAGAGAATTTTCATAGGATCTATTTATTAAGCAAAATTAACTTAATTTATTGGAAACTAAACTAATAAACTCTTTTCTTGTTTTGTCTTTTTCGAAAGCACCGGTAAAAGACGAAGTTGTAGTAACTGAATTTTGTTTTTGAATGCCACGCATACACATACACATATGTTGTGCTTCAATAACTACTGCAACTCCTAATGGATTTAGTGCAGCTTGAATGCAATCTTTTATCTGATCTGTCAGTCTTTCCTGAACCTGCATTCTTCTGGAAAAAGCATCAACTACTCTTGGAATTTTACTCAAACCAACAATTTTCCCATTTGGAATATACGCTATATGTGCTTTTCCAAAAAAAGGTAACATATGATGTTCACACATTGAGTATACTTCGATATCTTTAACGACAATCATTTGTTTGTGATCCTCTGTAAATAGAGCCGATTTTAGAATTTCTAAAGGATCCAATCCATAACCATGAGTTAAATACTGCATTGCTTTTGCAGCTCTTTCTGGAGTTTTTTCAAGACCTTCTCTGTAGATATTTTCGCCTAGATTTTCTATAATTGATTTATAATTTTCAGCTATTATTGCAGTTGTTTCAGTATCGTATTTTTCGATTTTCTCGTAACCTTTTATTTGTTTTGCTATCATTTTTATTTTATATTTATGTCTGTATTAAAAGTAGGCTTAATTGTTTTTTTACATTTTGAAAGTGACTATACCATAGTCCATTTCGAAAATCTGTCCCGAGATTGATTTTGCATTTTCCGAAATTAGGAAGTTCGCCATATTAGCCACTTCTTCAGGTTTTAAATAACTTTTCATTGGGTGACGTTCTATCATATTTTCTTTCATTCTGTCATTTCGTAAAATCCCTGCCGAAAGGGAGGTTTCGGTGATAGTAGGAGCAATGGCATTGATACGAACAACCGATGCTAATTCTGCACCAAGGGATTTTACCAATCCTTCAACACCTGCTTTTGCTGTTGCAATACTGGCGTGAAAAGGCATTCCTAATTTTGCGGCTACGGTACTGAATAGAACAATCGATGGATCTATTCCTTTCTTCAATACAGGTAAATATTTCTGAATTGTTTTTACGGCGCCAATGACGTTAATTTCAAAATCTTTTCTGAAATCGTCGATACTTAAACTTCCAATAGGTTTTAAATTAATAGAACCCGGACAATAAATCAAGGTGTCAATATTTTCAATGTCGGGAAGATTGTCCTGCAAGATATCCATAGCATAATGTTTTAGGTTAGGATGTGAAATATCCGGAGCATTTCTACTAATGTTGTAAACTAAGTTCGTTTCCAATTGTTGCAACAAAATGGCATTTCCAATTCCTTTGCTGCCTCCAATTATTACTATGTTTTTCATGTTTATATTTTAATTATCTCTTCGAAATTTTGTTGTTGTTGATTTGTCTTTGCATGCTGCATTTGAATCGTCCTTCTCTAAAAGTCCTTAATTTTTCGTGTTTTGTTTTTCGGCCTTGCATTCTTTCACGCCACATTTTAAAACTGGAAGATTTCATTTCAATTCGCATTAAATTGATAACTTCTTGTTCTTTTAATCCAAATTGTAACAAAATCGCATCGAATGTGGTTCGGTCTTCCCAAGCCATTTCAATAATTCTGTCTTTATCAATGTAGGAGAGCTCTTTTTTCAAGATTAATATTTTAGATACTCATTCACCACAATTTTTGCTTTCAAATCAAACATCAAATTGTATAAACCAAAAAATGTTCTATTCATATAGATAAAATGTTTAGATCCACGATTACCATTCATTTTTCTGAGATTGGTATCTTTAGAAAAACGTTCTCCTAATTGCGCTATACTTTCAAAAAAAGCTGCGTCAGCAAAATCAAAATTTTCCGATTGAAATGGTTTGGTAAATAGCGACAATAAATCATAAAACATTTGGGTGAAATATTCGATTTCTTCTTTGGAATCATCCTCTCTAAGAATCTCCAATTCGAATAGTTTTTCTCCAAATAATTTTTTGTTATCTATGACTTCTTTGTTTATCAACTCAAAATATGGAATGTAGAATTCGTTTGGAATTTCTTTCATACAACCGAAATCCAATGCAACCAATTGATTTTTTGGATTTACAAGGAAATTTCCCGGATGCGGATCCGCATGAACTTTTCTTAAAATGTGAATTTGATACATATAGAAATCCCACAATGCCTGTCCAACAGTATTAGCGACTTCTTGATTAATATTTTTACTGGTAAACTCTGATAGATGGATTCCGGTCATCCAATCCATAGTGATAATTTTCTCAGAAGAATACTTTGGATAGTAGTTTGGAAAAACAAGATTATCAATTTTTTTGCAGGCTTCAACTACTTCTTGGCTTTGTTTTAATTCTAATAAATAATTGGTTTCTTCAATTAGTTTGTCTTCGACTTCCTTGAAATATTTATCAGAGTCTTTCCCCTGAAGATTAAACATTCTGATTGCAATGGGTTTTACCATAGCCAAATCTGATGAAATACTATTGGCAACACCAGGATATTGAATTTTTACGGCTAATTTTTTTCCGTTTTTCTTTGCTATATGAACTTGTCCGATACTGGCGGCATTAACAGAAAAGGCATCAAACTCGTCAAAGATTTCATAAGGTGTTTTGCCTAAATTAGCTTTGAAAGTTTTCAAAACCAAAGGAGCTGATAATGGAGGAACTGAGAATTGCGACAACGAAAATTTCTCCACATAAGCTTGTGGTAAAAAGCTCTTGTCCATGCTCAACATTTGCGCCACTTTCAGCGCACTTCCTTTTAGACTTTTCAGCCCGTCATAAATATCTTCGGCATTGTTTTCATTGAGTTTATCACGTGTCATTGTTGGATTAACCATTTTTTCACCGTAATATTTAATGTAATTTACGCCCACTTTTGCACCAGTTTGAACGAGTTTTGTTGCTCTTTCGATTTTTGAAGTAGGGATGTAGTCTATGGTTTTCATTATTTGTTATATATTTTTTCTTTAAAAATAAATTTTCCAAAATCGATTATGCTGTCTAGGGGTGCAATATTCATTAATTCGAAAGTTGCTTTTACAGATTTTTCAATATAGATGTCTGTTTTTTCAAACGCTGGTGATTCATCCTCCAGCCAGAATTTCATTGTCAACAAAAATTGAATCCAAGAGGTTTCCTGAATAGCTTTTTCTTGAAAATTTTGAAATTTTTCGTGTTGGGTTCTTACTTCATCTGTAATAATTTCGGTAATGTAGTTTTTGAATCCGATTCTTAGGTTCGAAAGTTGCATTAGATTTTTCAGTTGGTTTTGGTGTTCTTTCAAACTCATCACAACATAACTTCTATTGGCTGTCAATAATTCGAAAAATGTAAAGTAAAAACTTAGCATTTTGCTCTTCATATCATAGGTTTCGAAAGAAGGATCTTTTTGGATTAATTCTACTGTTTTTTCTAGAAACATCTTAAAAATTTCTTTTTCGACACTTTCGATGGTGCCAAAAAAAGTATAGAATTCCGCTTCGTCAAAACCATTTGTTTTGGTAAACAGATATACGGATTTTGGCTTGTCATTATTTTCCAAACGGTATTTCATATACATTGACACTATTTTGTCTTTTGTTATGCTTGATTTTTTTGTAGCCATTTTAATTTGTATTTATAATTAGGGCATAAAGGTACATAATGTTTAACGATATAATTAAAAAGTTAAACAAAAAGAAATGTTAATGTTTTGCATATCATTTAAAAGGTTAATTTTGTATTTATGAAAAAGAGTGTATTAATAAGTGGAGGTTCAGGATTTATTGGAAAACAATTGACAAATTTGCTGATTGAAAAAGGGTATTCCGTATCTATTTTGAGCAGAAGCAAGAAACAAAACACAGTTGATGTTTCGTATTATCAGTGGGATATTTCTGCTCATTCTATAGAAGAGGAAGCGGTGCTGAAGGCAGATTACATCATACATTTAGCTGGCGAAAATATTGCCGAAAAGCGATGGACAAAAGACCGGAAAGAAGCAATTGTGCGTAGTAGAGAAGAATCTGCCCAATTGATTTATGATGTTTTAAAAAAGAACAATAAAAAGCTGGACGCCTTTGTTTCGGCTTCAGGAATTGGGATTTATGGGGCTATTAACGGTTCTATAATTTGTATCGAAAATACCCCACCTGAAAATGATTTTTTGGGGACGACTTGCCAGAAATGGGAAAATGCTGCTGACATTATTGGAAATTTGGATATTCGGACAGTGAAAATCCGCACAGGTTTAGTGCTAGGTAAAGAAGATGGTTTCCTTAAAAAATTAACGCCTATTTTTAAATTCAGGTTGGGATCAGCACTAGGGTCAGGAAAGCAATATATGCCTTGGATACATATTAATGATTTGTGTACTATTTATCTTGAAGCTATAAATAATACTAAAATGAATGGTGCTTATAATGCTGCAATCAGTGATAATACAACGAATACTGTCTTTTCAAAAACATTGGCAAAAGTCTATGGCTATTCTATTTGGTTGCCAAATGTTCCTGCCTTTTTGATAAAGTTAGCATTAGGTGAAATGGCTCAAATTGTATTAAACGGAAGAAGAGTTTCTTCGGAAAAGATTGAGAAATTGGGGTTTAAATTCCAATTTGTAAATTTGGAGAATGCTCTAAGGGACTGTTTGGGAAAATAGATTTATTTCACCAGAAAATTAGTTTTAATATTTACGGTTTTAGATACTTTCTTGGTCAAAATTTGTGGAATTTCTATATTGAAATCATCTGAGTTTACATCAAAATTAGCGATAATTTCTAGGGCGTCATTTATTTTTCTGATTGTGATATTGGTGTTGATTTCTTTTGATTTTCCGTGCAATACCAGTTTGCCATTCAATTTGAATGCTTTTGGAGAAGTTCCAATGATATTTAAGTTGAATCCCTGAATTACACCTTCGAAAGTAGCTTTAGGATATTTGTCGCTTTCTATATAGTTTTCGTTAAAATGTTCTTCCATTAAAGCAATTTTAAAACGAAATCCTTTCATTAAAACTAAACTTGCAATTTCACCAGTTTTTGTATTTAAAACACAAGTAACGGACTCGTTTTTTGCTTTCACTTCTTCAAATGAAGGAACTGAAGCCTCAAATGTTATGGTGCCTGTTTTGGTGATTTTTTTGTCTTGGCTAAAAGTTTTAAAACCCGTTAAAATCAAAATTGCTGATAATACTATAATTTTTTTCATAAACAGATGCTATTTGATTATTGTGTAAATCCGGTATTCTTCCAGGCGATGACTTGATCAATATTACTTTGTGGCAATCTCGTTCCTCCGTATGGCATCATTCCTGGAGCATCCTGAGCTTTTGAAATTCTATCTATTAATCCCCTGCTTAACACCGCATCTTTCACGTTTTGGTAGCTAGTAAGCGACATTGGTGCACCATTTGAAGAAATATTCCCGTGGCAGAAATTACAATTATTATCTATAATTGATTTTATTGAATTAGTATAAGTTATTGTAGCCTGAGTACTAGAATCCATCAAATCCGATTCCGAATAGTTTGTACAACTCAGTAATAATAAAAATAGAATACAGATGACAGGGAAAAGTTTTGTTTTCATCATTCAATTTTTTACGTGTTAAAATTATAATTTAAAAATGATTTATTAACAATTATTTTGTTAAATTTGTTTAATCAAGTCTTAATAAATGAAAAAGAAAGTAATAATATTCTTTTTTTTGCTGCTTATAGTTGTAATCGGGGCTTGTCTTTATACCTATAAAGATCATAGAGATATAGCCACCGAGAAAGGTAGTTATACTATTGCCGCAACCGAAATTTTTTCGGAGTTTCGGACCAATGAAAATGTTGCAAATGCTAAATACTTAGATAAAACAATTGAGGTTACCGGCGATTTATCAAACATTGATGTTGCAACAAAGTCTATTGTCATTAATGATAAGTTATTTGCAACATTTAAAGAGGGAATTCCCAAAACGCTTCAGTCTAATTCCAAAATAAAAATCAAAGGTCGTTTTATAGGATATGATGCTTTAGTGGAAGAATTAAAAATGGATCAGTGTGTTTTAGAAACCCCATAAAATATTCATTATGAAATATTTTCAAATAATATTTTTCTTATTCCTTTTTCAACTTGGATTCTCACAACAAAATATTTTTGATATCGCCAGAAAAGGGACAGTTGAGGAATTAAAAACAGCAATGAAACAAAACCCAGACGTTATTAATTCTGTGAATGAGGAAGGATACTCCCCTCTAATTTTATCAAGTTATAGAGGAAATATTGAGGTTGCCAAATTTCTAATTAACAATGTGAAAGACATAAACGGGAGTAGTCCAATGGGAACTCCTTTAATGGCTGCTGTTGTAAAAGGAAATAAGGAAATAGTTGTAGCTTTATTAGAGAATAATGCCAATCCAAATTTAACCGACGCCAATGGCACAACAGCACTAATTTATGCAGTTCAGTTTAATAATAAGGATATTGTAAAATTACTTTTAAATTTTAAGGCAGACAAATCAAAAATTGACAATAATGGGAAAACGGCTTTTGAGTATGCTGTGTTCTCTGGTAATGAGGAAATTATTAACCTATTTAAATAAGTTTACTATGAAAAGAACTTTTACATTTTTAATTTTAATTTTTAGCCTGATGGGATTTTCCCAACAGAAATCGACAGGTGATGTATTTTTTTTAGCAAAACTCACGGCGAATTTAACGCTTGACAATTCAAATTCTACCGCAACCCTTGTTATTAAAGGGCCGTCTGATAGGTGGTTTGCGATTACATTTGGTTCTTTTGCTGATCCTGGCGCAATGGATGCGGGCAATGACATAGTTTATTTTAACGGAACTACTTTGAGGGATGCTACTCATAATGGTCAAGGAGTACCACCTTCGAATGACGCAATAAATAATTGGACAGTTACCAGTAACACCGTTTTATCAGGAATAAGAACTCTTATTGCCACAAGACCATTTGTTGCCGAAGCTACAGATTATACTTTTAATTACTCTGATACTTCAATAAGTTTGGCGGGAGCTCATGGTAACACTGCGAGCAACACATTAGCAAATCATTTTGCAAATAGATTTAATGCTGGAAGCGTAGCATTATCCTCGCTAGGAGTTGATGATTATTCTTTGAATGCCACACAGATTTATCCAAATCCATCTAAAGGGGAATTTATGGTTAAAACTAAATCAAATCTTGAAAAAATTAATATTTATTCTCAAACTGGTGCTTTTATTAAAGCATATGAAGTTAATAACAGTAATGATAGTGTTGAAGTTAAAATAAATGGAATGCAGGCAGGGGTTTACTTAATTGAATTAGTGAATGAAAAAGAAAAAACTTGGAAAAAAATAGTAGTTACAAACTAACAGATTTTTATGAAAAAACTATTCCTTTTTTTACTATTCCCAATTTGTGCATTTTCTCAAAATAGTTTATTATCAGAAATTGACACGGTCAAAGCCGATACAAAAGTAGAATCGGCTTTTAAATCTTTAAAAATTGTCAATTTAGAATCAACTAAACTAGCAGGGAAAGGTGATTTCTATTTAGTTGTTGCGCATCGATTCGATTATGTCAATCACGGGTTTGATGACTTTTTTGGTATTGATAACGCCAATACCCAAATAAAATTTTTATACGGATTCAAAGATTGGCTAACGGTTCATATTGCCCGAAGTGGTTTTGAAGAAACTATTGATTCGGGTATTAAATATCGATTGGTAGCCCAAGAAAAAGAAGGTTTCCCTTTTACAATTGTGGGGTTTAACAGTATAGCTATCAATGCTGAAATGAAGGTAGAAAATTACCCAAAATTAGAATTCGAGAATCGTTTAAGTTATGTAACACAGGTATTAATTTCCAGAAAATTTACAGATAAATTGTCATTGGAAATTGCGCCAAGCTATTTTCACGAAAATACCTTGAAAGATATTTTGGATGAAAATAATGCTGTATTAACGCCAAACCCTCAAAACAACGATCAGTTTGCGATAGGAATGGGAGGGAGGTATAAATTTGCAAAGCGTTGGTCATTTAATATGGATTATGCAGCTCATTTGAATAGAGCGAGTCAATCAATCTATACGAATCCATTTTCTGTTGGAGTTGATTTAGAAACTGGCGGACACGTTTTTCAAATGCATTTTACAAACTCACGTGCTATGCATGAAGCTGGTTATTTAGGAAAAACTTCGGGTAGTTGGAGCAAAGGCGAAATTGCTTTTGGATTTAATCTAGTAAGAGTATTCTAAAATATTAATTCAATAATACGTCTTCGTCTTTTTCAGCTCTGTTCAAGATATTATCAGGAAGTGCCTTTTTGGCTTTGGCTCCCATTTTTTTCAATTTTTCGACACTCGTGATAAGGTTTCCTTTTCCATCAACAAGTTTGTTCATCGCACCTTGATATTCGACTTTGCTTTCGTCAATTTTCTTTCCAACTTTGATTAAATCGGCGACAAAACCTTCAAACTTATCATATAAGGCTCCAGCTTGTCGCGCAATTTCAAAGGCATTTTCCTGTTGTTTTTGATTGGCCCACATACTATCGATCGTTCGCAAAGTCGCCAATAGCGTTGAAGGTGTCACTATCACGATATTTTTCTCGAAAGCCTTGTTGTATAAAGTGGTATCGTCATTCAAAGCCAATGCAAAAGCCGGCTCCATCGGGATAAATAAAAGTACAAAATCAGGACTCTCTATTTGATATAAATCCTGATAATTTTTTTCACCTAGTTGCTCTACGTGACGTTTTATCGAATTGACGTGTTCTTTTAAAAACCCACTTTTTAGACTATCATCTTCCTCATTAATGTATTTTTCATAGGCTGTCAGTGATACTTTTGAATCGACTATCATCTTTTTTCCGTCAGGAAGATTGATGACAACATCAGGAAAAACTCGTTGACCACCTTCATTGGTATGAGATTGTTGCACATAATATTCCCTATCTTTTTCCAATCCCGATTTTTCGAGTACACGTTCCAAAACTAATTCCCCCCAATTTCCTTGCATTTTACTATCCCCTTTTAATGCTTTGGTGAGGTTTAAAGTTTCCTTGCTCATTTGCGCATTCATTTCGCTCAAGCCAAGAATTTGTTGGCGTAAAGCTGCGTGATAATCGATACTTTCCTTGTGAGTATCGTCCACTCTTTTCTCGAAAAGCTGAATTTTTTCTTGCAAAGGTGACAAGATGTTTTTCATATTCTCTTTATTCTGCTCGGTAAATTTGCTTGATTTTTCTTCCAGAATTTTATTGGCTAAATTCTCGAATTCTTTGGTAAACTTTTCCTGGAGTTTTTCGACTTCATCCTTTTGTTCTTTGTTGCGTTGCCAAAGATTTTCAAAATCAACTTCTTTTTTCGTGAGTTGAATGTTTATAGATTCTTTTTCGTTGCGAATGCTTTCTTTTTCCTGAATAGTTTGCTGTACAAGTTTTTCTAAAGCCACTTTTTCAATTGAAAATTGCTCTCTTAAGTCGTTTAATTTTTCTTCCAAAAAAACTTTTTCGGATTGAGATTTTGCTGAAAAAATGAGTTTTCCAATGAAGATTCCAATAGCGAGTGCAACAATAAAAAGCAATAAAAAAGGAAGCATATTTGACATAAAAGGATAGTTTTTGTAAAAAGTAAAAGTAAGGAATAATATCAATTTAAGAATGATATAAATGGAACAAAATAAAATAAGCCAACAAGAAATTTAATTCTTATTGGCTTATCATAAACAAAATAATGTTTTTATTCGTCTAACTTTATATTTCCTCGATCTTCGTGATTGTCGGGATTTGAATTAGGATATCGGTGTGCAGTAATATCTGAGTTGTGGTCTTTGTTTTCTATCATTCTTTGAGTTTCTTTATCTGAAAAGATGTCCACGCTGGAACTCGGATTCTCATTATTTTCACTATTATTTTGTTCCGGATTTGCATCAACATTCCGCGCTCTGTGGACAATTTTTTGTTCTCCACTGCTGTTGGTTTCCACTTCTGCAACCAGTTTTGTTGCTGTAGGATCATAATTATCGGGTAGATTTTCGGTGCTGAATTCTTCCGTTGTATTTTGCTTATTGTTCATCTTTTTTGAACCTAGATCATTACTTTCCATAGTGTTTGTTTTAGTATTAATAGTGTCAACTTTTATAAAGATATTCTATTTGCTTATGGTAATTGAATCATTTAACATAGCTTTTGGTTTGTTGGATTGAATTGTATCGCTAGTCAATTTTCAATGTTGGTAAAACAAAACTATCTTTGCTATTAAAAATTAAAGCATAAATGACCCATTCTCATTTCATTCTTCACAAACCTTACGGCTCTTTAAGTCAGTTTATATATGAATTGAAACGCAAGAAAAAGCTCTTGGGCGAATTGCATAATTTCCCACAAGGAACTATGGCAATTGGTCGTATTGACGAAGATTCCGAAGGTTTACTTTTGCTAACAACAGATGGCAAAATGAGTGAAATTGTTCGAAGCAAAAAAGTGGATAAAGAATATTACGCTCAAGTCGATGGGATTATCACGCAAGAAGCGATTGAAAAAATGAAAAATGGTGTCGAAATAGGTTTTAATGGCACAAAATACATCACCAAGCCTTGCGAATCTTTTATCATCAAAGAAATTCCTGTTTTTGGCGCGAGAGGGAAAAAGATTCGGGACGAACGTCACGGACCAACATCTTGGGCTTCCATAACTGTTAATGAAGGGAAGTTTCGCCAAGTTCGCAAAATGACGGCTGCTGTTGGTTTTCCAACTTTGCGATTGGTACGAGTTCGAATAGGAAACGTACATTTGAATGATTTACAAGCCGGAGAAGTGAAAGAAGTTATAAATTTTGAATTATGAGTTATGAATTATTTAAGTAATTTGAATTAGCGCAGAAACTAAAACCCAAAACCCAAAACCCAAAACCCAAAACCTTAAATATGTTAAACATTGTTTTAGTAGAACCTGAAATTCCCAACAATACAGGAAACATTGGTCGTTTGTGTGTAGGTACTGGAAGCCGTCTGCACCTGATTCATCCTTTTGGATTTGTTATCAATGATAAAAATCTGAAACGTTCCGGATTGGATTATTGGATGCATCTTGATGTGACCGAATATCAAAATATTGAAGAATGGATTGTCCAGATTCCTGACAAGTCTCGAGTTTTTCTTATGAGTTCCCACGCTTCAACATCCATTTATGAAGCCGAATTTCAGGACGGAGATTGGTTGGTTTTTGGTAAAGAAAGCGTTGGTTTAAGCGAAGAAGTTTTAAATCGATTTGAAAATCATTTGACGATTCCAATGTCAAATTTAATCCGAAGTTTTAATATTGCTAATTCTGTTGCTTTTGTAGTAGGTGAAGCGAAGAGGCAGATTAATTTAAAGTAAGTTTTATGGTAGGAAAAGTAACTGTCAATCAGGCTTTAAGTAAGGGTAGATGGAAATTGAAATATTTGCCAATGATTGCAACTTTTGGTTGTATTGGAGGAGGGTTTTTTCTTTCTGATCAAAAAATATTTGGAGGTTGGATTATTCCAACAGGATTTGTTGCAGGATTTTCAATAGGATGGATTTTATGGAGCTATTTTGTTATGGAATGGAAAATTTGGGCATATGAGAATGTTAGAAATATTCACGAATTACAACGAAAAGCTGTTGCAGAAAAACTGATTTGGGATAGTGGAAGTTGGTTTGAAAAAACAGAGTTTAAAAATTATGAACAAAAACAAAAGTTAAAGCAATTAGAAAAAAAGTTTCTTGAAAAAGATATCTATAGGGATGATATTTCAGTTCCAAAAGAAACGATAATTTATTATTCAAGAAATACAATCGCATTTTTATTATTTCTTTATTTAGCAATAAGTGTATTAGGTGCCTATTTCTTGTTAGAAAAAGAATATATTGGTTTACTATTTTTTGGTTTTGGCTTGTACTTGTCTTATAATCAAATAAAAAAATTAAGAGAAAAAAGCCCACAAATCATTATTAATGATAAAGGGATTATATTAAAAAATGAAAATTTAATTACTTGGGATAGTATTTATAATGATAGGGTTTATAGCCAAAGTAATGGTAAAAGTTCTACAAATTACTTTGCTTTTAATGACGAAGAAATTTCAATTAATGACTTGGGAACCACATTTTCTGAATTAGAAAAATTATTACACGTTTATCGAGTTCGTTTTGAAAAGAAGAATTTTAACTAATCACGAACTTCCCCTTTTCACTATCAAAAACGATATGCTCATCTTTATATAAAGTATTGAAACTTCCTTTCATAATCAAATTGCAAGGTTGATCTTGAACCACAGTTTCGGGAGTCATAATAATCATTTCGTTGCTCAATTGTATCGCCATATCAATATCGTGAGTCGAAAACAGAATACACTTTCCGGTTTCTTGTGTGAGTTTTTTCAAGAGTTTAAAAAGCACCACTTTATGCAATAAATCCAAGTGGGTTGTGGGTTCATCCAAAATTATCAAAGGCGTGTCTTGTGCCAAAGCTCTTGCAATCAATACGATTTGTAATTGTCCGTCACTAATTTCGTAATGTCTTTTGGATATCAAATGTCCAATTTGTGTCAGTTCAATGGCTTCGTTGATTTTCGCAATATCATTGTCGGTTAATGTTCCAATCCAGTTGGTGTAAGGCTGTCTTCCCAGTGCGATGAGTTCCCAAACGGTCAAATTGCTTGGAGGCAATTTCTCGGTAAGAACTACACTGAGATTTTGTGCCAATGTCAAGGAATCTAATTCGTGAATGTTCTTTTCGTTCAATAAAACTGTTCCCGAAATGGGTTTCTGTATTCCGGTAATGGTTTTTAAAAGCGTTGATTTCCCAATGCCGTTGGCACCAATTATAGCTATTAATTTTCCTTCCTTTAAATTCAAGTTTAGATTTTCGGCAATAGTTGTTGCAGATGTTTTGGTTTTGTAACCAATGCTTAAATTTGAAGTTGAAAGGATATTTTTAGTCCTCATTTTTATTTATATTTTTTAAACACATAGAAACATAGTCGGTTGGATTATAGAAAAGAGTTTATAGTTGAAACTTTGTTTCAAACATAGCAAAATAGATTACTATTCGGGTAAGTTTTTAAAATATTCGTTTACAAAAGTTTTCTGCCCTTCTTTGAAAATATTAAAACAATTAAAATTAATTAAAATTCCTTTTGGAGCTTTTAAAAGTTTCATATAAGTCATAAGTTGAGCTTCAAATATAGGATTTAGATGAATTACAGATTTTAATTCTACAACAAGACAATTCTCAATAAATAAATCACAGTTAAAATCTATTTTGAGTTCTTTGGTTTTATATATTAGAGGAACTTTCATTTCTGTAGAAAATTGAATTTTCCTATGTAATAATTCTTCTTTTAAGCATTGATGATAAACACTTTCTAGCAGTCCTCTCCCCATAATTTTATGGACTTCAATTGCAGAGCCAATAACTTCATAAGTTAAATCATCTAAATATTTTTGTGTAATCATATTTTATTCTTTAAAGTAAATAAGCTTAGTCAATTTTTTAATTTACTTTCAAACTATGAAAAATCGAAGATTTTGTTTCTATCAACATCTTTCAAAAAACTAGAAAAACTATGTTTCTATGTGTTTAAAATAAATATTAGTTCATCATTTTACGTTTTCGAATTAACAACCAAATTACGATTGGCGCTCCAAAAATAGAAGTTACCGCATTAATTGGCAATGTTAAATCACTTCCTGGAAGTTGCGAAATACTGTCACAAATCAACATAATTATTGCTCCTAAAAGCAAAGTGCTCCAGAATAAAATAGTGTGATTACTGGTTTGAAAAATCAATTTGGCAATATGTGGAACGGCCAATCCAATAAATGCAATTGGGCCTGCATAAGCAGTAATACTTCCAGCCAAAATACTGGTGGCAAAAATAATAATCAATCGGGTTCTTTTGTAATTCATTCCCAAACTTCGGGCGTAATTTTCTCCCAAAAGCAAAGCATTCAAAGGTTTGATACTGACAAGACTTAAAAGCAAACCAATTGCTACGCAAACAGATAAAGTTACAATCGACGACCAAGACAAATTACCCAGATTTCCCATTGACCAAAAAGTAAATTTTTGCAATTGTTCAGCAGTGCTGAAATAAGTGAGTGTTCCAACAATGGCACTGGTTAAACTCGCAAACATCAAACCGACAATCAGTATTGCCATTGTATCTCGCAATCGTTGAGAAACCGCTAAAACCGCCAATAAAACCAGGAAGCTACCCAAACTTGAAGTCAAAACAATTCCATAAGAAGAAAGCAAAATAGATGATAAACCTATTGGTAAAAATGCAGCACCCAAAACAATCGTTGCCACACCTAAACTTGCCCCAGAACTCAATCCCAAAACATCGGGTCCAGCCAATGGATTTCTAAATAAAGTCTGCATTAACAATCCGCTGATGGACAATCCCATTCCCACGAGGATGGCGGCAAAAGCTTTCGGCAATCGATAATTGATGATAATGTAATCCCAAGTTTCTTTGCTTGAATTTCCTCCTGTCAGGCTATTGAAAACGTCTTTTAAAGGAATAGAAACCGAT
Source organism: Flavobacterium sp. (assembly GCF_043780635.1). Lineage (GTDB taxonomy): Bacteria > Bacteroidota > Bacteroidia > Flavobacteriales > Flavobacteriaceae > Flavobacterium. Next base: position 6,848 of record NZ_JAYWCK010000032.1, on the reverse strand, counting down.
CCCAAGCTGATATTCAAAAGCAGTAGCAAAGCTAATGACAATGTCAAAATGGAGAATAATGCTATATTTCTATTGGTATTGGTCAATTTATTCTAATTTCTTAAAGAAAAAAAGTTTATGATTTGGCAATAATTTGGGATGAAAAATTTTTATCAAATCTTTCAAAACCCAGTCGGGGCGAGTAGGTGACCATTCGAAATAGATAATGCCATCTTTCGCTCCTTTGTTTACGCTGTACGAATATACTTTTTTATTTTTAAACGAAGTGAATTGATTGTAATGTGGATTGCTATCACTCATTTGCTCCAAAGATGAAAAATCTCCAGGTGCAATCCAGAAATCGGCATTTTGTGCTTTTTCCAAAATGGTTTCAAATGGCACAGCCAAACTTCCAGTTCCTTTCGTATCTGCCCATAAATAATTGGATTGTGCATCTTTCAAAAACAACGCAGCCCAACTTTTGCCTTGCGGAACATACCATTGTTCTTGGTACATTGCGCCACAAAGAACGGTTGGTTTTGATGTTGCTTTTTTGGCCAAAGCCAAAGTAACGTTGTATTCTTTTTCAATTTCTGAAAAAATAGCATTTGCCTCGGAATTCAATCCGTACAATGCTCCGAAAAATTTCATCCATTCCGCTTTTCCCAATGGAGATTGTTCTGTCCAATCACCGTTGAGCATCACTTTTAAACCACTTTTTTGAAGATTATCCAATGTTGGATTGCTGTTGTTCAACCCGAAACTCACAATTACATCGGGTTTCATATCGATTAAAACTTCGGTGTTTAGATTTTCATTGACTCCGACTTCACGAACTTTTCCGGCATCAATTAGCTTTCTGGTTTTAATGGAAGAAATATAATCCGTATTTGGAAAACCAACTAAAGTATTTTCAACTCCTAATAATTCCAAAGCCGGAATGTGTGTGGTTGAAGTCACGACAATCGATTTTATAGGCACCTGAATAACCGTAAATTGCTTCAGACTATCGGGGATAATTCCATTTTTTTCTTGAAGAATATAAGTAAAACTTTCTTTGGCTTCAGGCCAAGGATTAGTGATTTTTACAATTGAGAAGCCTTGGTGTTTGTAGATTTCCAGGCCTTTGGCATAGTGAATAGAATTTTCAAAATTTGGCGAGGTGTTCTTTAAATTTTCGTTGCTTTTTTTGCATCCGATAAAAGGTATTATTGCTAAAAATAGAATGACACGAAGAACAACAGATTTCATAAAAAGACTTTTTGAAAGAAGTGCAAAGGTATATTTATTCTGTTTTAAAAATCAATTTTATTTTTTTATTCGAATGTTAGGACTACATTTGCATCCGTATTGAGGTTGCTGTTTTTAATTTTAAAACCGCATTAAAAGGGAATCAGGTTTAAAACCTGGGCTGTACCCGCAACTGTAAGCTATCAAGCTTGTTGTTATCTACAAAACCACTGTTCTAAAAATGGAATGGGAAGGTAAACAACAAGACGCAAGCCAGGAGACCTGCCTATTACATCGAGTATCAAACTTTCGGGAAAAAAGGTTTGGGTATGGGTCATTCTATGCTTTTCTCCCATTTTTTATTATTAAAAATGTTTTATTAAAATGAACAACAAAATCGTTCGTATCAGTGCGTTATTCGTGCTGATGACCAACTGTGTTTTTGCGCAGCAAAAAGACAGCATCACTTCACCAACTCTTTTGGATGAAGTTGTAATCTCTGATTCCAAATTTGCTTTAGCCAAAGAAAAATCAGGAAAAGTAATTACCAAAATCACTTCCGAAGACTTAAAAAAGAGAGAAGGACAAAGCATTGCCGCTGTACTAAATTCGGTTGTGGGAGTCGAAATTAATGGTAGTCAAAGTGTAGCCGGGAAAAATTTAGGCTACTACATTCGGGGAGGAAAAAACAATCAAGTGCTGATTCTCATTGACGGAATTCCGGTTACCGATGCATCGGGAATTAGTTTTGAATATGATTTGCGTTTGCTTCCTGCTAACCAAGTAGAAAGTATCGAAATTATGAAAGGAGCTTCCAGTACTTTGTACGGAACTGGTGCCGTGACTGGGGTAATCAATATTACTTTGAAAAAATCCGGTAAAAAAGCAATTCAGGGAAACGCCTATTTTAATGCGGGAACCAACAATACTGCTACTGATAAAAAAACAAATTTAGAGGATTTCAATCAAGGGTTTTCGGTGAATGGAAACGTGAAAAAAGTTAATTATTTTGCCTCTTTGAACAGCACGGAAACTAATGGAATGTCACAAATTGCTCCACCAAATGAAAGTATTAAATATGAATATGACCGTTTTTCGAGAATCAATTATTTAGCTAAATTGGGTTATAGAGCTTCAGAGAAAATGACATTGGATTTCTTTGGAAATTTTGACAAAATCAACAATGATTATGATGGTGGTTTTGACAATACCGGAACAAACGATGTTAGTCAGAATAATTCCAAAACGGAACAATTTCGTTTTGGTTTTATGCCAAAATATAAATATGACAAAGGGCAATTTATTCTGAATTCCAGTTTCAATAAGATATCTCGTTCTTATAATGAATTAGACAGTTATTCTGGGACCGTTGGTCTTTCACAATACGATTCCAGAAGTGTGAATGTTGATGGGTATAACAAATATGAGTTTTCTAAATCTTTGTTTTTGGTGACTGGTGCTCAATACCAGTTTTTCGATATGAATAGTGTAACACCTTATGGAAATATCGCAAAAGAAAGTACAAAATTCAATATGATCGATCCTTATGTTACAGGAGTTTTTGCTTCGGATTTTGGTTTGAATATCAATGCTGGAGCGCGTTTGAATATTCATAGTGAATACGGAAATCAATTGGTTTATAACTTAAATCCATCGTATGATTTTAAAGGATTTCCTTTGAAGGTTTTGGCTTCTTATAGCACTGCTTTTGTGACTCCAAGTTTGTATCAATTGTATTCTCCATACGGAAATTCTACTTTGACACCTGAAAAAAACACGACCATTGAAGCTGGTTTTGAAACGCAACTTTTAGACAAAAAGCTACGATTTTCAGTAGTAGGATTTTATCGCGAACAGACTAATTTTATCGGATTTTCATCGGCCTATAAATACATCAACATCGACGGAACGAATAAAGCCAAAGGAGTGGAAACCGAAATCACTTTTGCTATAAATGAAAACATCAAATGGATTTTCAATTATACTTTTACACAAGTAGATGAAGCTTTAGATAGATTGATTCCAAAGCATAAATTGAATTCATCCTTGGATTTCCAAATTTGTAAAAGAGCCTTTTTAAACGTGAATTATCAATATGTTGATGGCAGAAATGATGCGTTCTTTGATGGGAATTCGTATACAACACAAAATGTTGTTTTGGGTTCATACCAATTGTTAAACTCTACAGTTCGATATGAATTGGTAAAAAACAGAATGACTATTTTTGGAACAGTAAACAATATTTTGAATGCTAATTTTGTGGAGAATGTAGGTTACAACTCACTTGGAAGAAATTTCAAATTGGGATTGACATTTAATCTGTAGTAATTTGGTTCCATAAAAAAGGCTCCGCAATGTCGGAGCCTTTTTTGTATTTACAAATTGTTTTATTATTCTAAAGCTTTTAATAAACCTTCGGGTGCTTTATCAAGATACATTTGGTTTTGTAGCCCGTTTACGGATTTTGAATCTTGAAAATAATCAAATTGTATTCCAGAACTTTGCTGTTTTATTTTGGCTGTTCCAGTAATTTTTCCAATGGATAAAATCAATAATGGTTCTGTTGTACTACCCAGAACATCGAGAGTACTTAAAGTTTCCGCGAGTTGAAAGGTTGGATTTAAGCCACTTTGATAATCGCCAAAACCAGCGCCATTTACAATTTTTAAAACCAGCGGTTGCATCGCATAGCGGTGACTTGGATTTCTATTTGATACGCCAAAATCAGGAGAATCGTATAAAGTTACAGAACCAACATTTTTTCCAACGGTTATATCGCCTATTTGAACAACATCAATATAAGGTTTTAGTCCATTTATAACTAATTCGCTTGCCGAAGCGGTGCTTTTTGAAGTCAGAATATAAACTTTGGTCATATTCAAGCTATTGATAGCAGTAGTTCCTATTTTATCAGTAAATAAGTTTTTCAATGATTCCGGATTATTGGCATTAAAATAGGATTCGATTTTGTCATTCCATTTTTGTTTTGCAAATACTTGTCCAGTAAATTGTCCTGTAATCATACTGGCTAATCGAGCTGCAGTCTGAATAGAACCACCACCATTGTAGCGTAAATCAAGAATAAAATCCGTGATTCCTTGTGATTTTAATGTTCCAAAAGCGTCGTTTAATTGGGTGTCATAATTTGAATAAAAGCCGTTGTACATTAAATACCCTATTTTGTGAGAACCTGAAACAATTACTTTATTGATTAATATTGGATTTTCGTCTAAAACTGTTTTTGTCAATGCAACTGATTTTCCGTTTGGCGTGTAAGCTCCACCATTTATGTCTGCGAGATTTAATGTATAGTCGTTATTAGAACCAAACAAAAGCGCTTGATAATTGCTTATCGTTAGTTGAGTTCCATTTACGCCATAAAAAACATCGCCACGCTTGATGTTTTTTGTCGAAGCATTCGAATTTGGAATTATATAACGCACCCAACCGATTAATTCCGAAGAAGTAGGTGTTTTGCGACTCAATCCAAATTCTACTCCATTATTATTAGTCGTTCCTTGAAGCATTCCTTCTAATTCTAAATAATCACTTACAATCCAACTGAATCTATCAACAGCTTCCCCTGGTTTTGGATAAAGACTTACGGGCTTATAGAGTAGGCTTTGGAATAAGGTTTCCGGTTTGTGATATCCATTCAAAAAAGTGTTCAGCGCCACTTGATTTGCAAATTTGTCATCGGATAAATTAGGAACTTCAGCTTGCCACAAGTAATATAAGTTTAGGCCTTTCCAAATGAAATCATTGATTGCCAGATTGCTTGGGACTGCAATATCGTCTTGGTCTTGGCAACTTTGGAAAGTAAATACCGCTAAAAGAAATACGATTATATATTTGAATTTAGTTTTCATGTTTTGGTTTTGATATACAACTAACGCAAAAATACCAACTTTAGTTTTATTTTATAAAAATTTGTAACAAAAATTGTTTAGATTCGTCTTGATTGTATAACCGTTTTAATAAATGCTTTTTATGGGCCAAAATGAGTTTGTGAAATTGATTGCTCCTTTCAAAGATAAAGTCTTTAGACTGGCAAAGCGATTGCTCATAAGCTCTGAAGAAGCGGAAGATGCGACTCAGGAAGTTTTAGTGAAATTGTGGAGCAGAAATAAGAATTTAGATGATTACAGCAATGTTGAGGCCTTTGCAATGACGATGACTAAAAATTATTGTTTGGATCAATTGAAATCTAAAAGAGCTGGAAACCTCCAAATTGTTCATAATGATTTCGTCAATAATGAGCCAAGTTCTGAAAAAATATTGGAAGACAAAGACAGTTTGGATTGGGTCGAAAAGAGTATTAATCAATTGCCTGAACAACAACGATTAATTATCCAGTTGCGCGATGTAGAACAGTATGAATTTGAAGAAATTGCAAAAATATTGGATATGAATGAAACCGCCATTCGCGTGGCGCTATCGAGAGCAAGAAAAACGGTCAGAGAATATATGACAAAAGCACACAGTTATGGAATCAAATAAAATAGAAACTATTTTAGAAAAATACTTTCGGGGAGAAACCAGTATTGCCGAAGAAAATGCATTGAGAGATTATTTTTCTTCGTCTAATGTTTCGTCGAATTTAGAACAATATAAACCTATTTTTGGTTATTTAACTCTGGCAAAAAAGCAAAAGTTCAAGAATGAAATTGTACTGAAATCAAGAAAACGAAATTTAGCGTGGTTATCGATCGCAGCTTCGGTAGTTGTTTTATTGGGAATTGGAACATACAGTTATTTTAATTACTATAATGCAAATCAAGATCAGGACTTAGGAACTTATGATGATCCAGAAATTGCTTTCAGAGAAACACAAAAAGCATTGTCAATGCTGTCGACTCATTTAAATACAGGGATTGAAAGCGTACAATACGTTCAGGAATACGAGAATTCCAAAAACTTAATTTTTAAACAACAATAAAAACAATTAACAATGAAAAAATTTCTAATAACAGTAGTAGTAGCATTAGTTTCCAATGCTTTTTTTGCCCAATCGGCTTTTGATAAATATGATGGGCAAGACGATGTGACTTCGATAATAGTCAACAAGAAAATGTTCCAAATGATGGGAAGCGTAAAAGTGGATGCCAATGACAAGGAAACACAGCAGTATTTAGACTTGATGAAAAAACTTGACAACCTGAAAGTGTTTACAACCACAAGTACCAGAGTTTCTGCAGATATGAAATTAACGTCAGATAAGTATATTAAAACTGCAGGTTTGGAAGAATTGATGCGTGTAAATGATGGCGGAAAAAACGTAAAAATAATGGTTAAATCCGGAGCAACTGACAGTCAAGTCAAAGAACTCTTGATGTTTATTGAAGGTGCAAACAAGGAAAATGAAACCGTATTGATGTCATTGACAGGTAATTTTGACTTAAGTGAGATTTCTGTTCTTACTGATAAAATGAAAATTCCAGGTGGTGATGATTTGAAGAAAGCTACAAAAGGAAAATAGTAAAATAAATTAATTTAGTATTGCAAGATTATTAGTTCTAATAAAAATGCCTCAATATTGCTAGAGGGCACTGAAAAAGTCATTTTAGTACTTAATTGATTAATAAATAAGGAGTAGAAAACTAGTTTTTCTGCTCCTTATTTTGTATTTTTAAGTTTAA
>NZ_JAYWCK010000031.1:0-38066 GCF_043780635.1 Flavobacterium sp. | reverse complement strand
TAAAACAACGAATGTTGGTATTAAAGGAAAAAGGAAGAAAGCCGGCTGGGATAACGATTATCTCGAATATCTAATCAAATTATGATGCGTTTGCCCTGTCCTTCACTAATAGTTATTTTGTTTTCTAAAGTATTAAACTTATCTGTATATCCTGAAAGGTTAATTCCTCCATTTATGCAAGGATATTCGCCTATTTCGGTAAGTTCTTCTTTATTCAACTGTTTCCCTTTTTTGACTTCGCAAACTTCCCCCAACTTTTTCTCCTCCCAATCCACAAAATCATTCCCATTATCGTCTTTGAACCGTAATTCCTGCGAAAATATTTGTTGCATCACGCCTTTTTTATATTGCTGTATAAGGTTTTTCTTTTGCTTTAAGGCTTGCAATTTTTCATCCACTGCGGTGAGAAATGTGGTGATTTTTTGTTGTTCTAGGAGGTTTGGGAATATAAACTCAATTTTTGATAGTTTTTCTTGATTCAAATTATCTTGTGCAGCTCCTTGAGATAAGCTCTGAATTTGAATCTTAAATTTGTCAAATAAATGTTTCACGAACAAAACAGTCGTTTCATTTTCTTTTGGAATCAAACCAATTATACTATCGGGAAAACAAGCCTTTATTTTTAATATTGCAGTTTCAGCAATATTTGCAGCAATTGTAATGCACAAAGTATTTTCATCCCAAAGTTTACTTTGTTTTAAACCTGCTTCTGAATATGTTTGAGTAAAGCTAGTCAGGTATAATACTGCTTTTCTTATGTCTCCTGTTTGTATAAATGGATATTTTCCACCATATAAAAATTCTGCATCCCTTGGTCTATGTTTTGATTTTCCTCTGCCAATTTCCGCCACTTCCCCCAATTTTTTCATTTTCCAATTTCCATTAAATTCAGGAAAACGCAAAGCAGGTGTGTTATTGTTTGCTGTAGGCATTAGTTGGATTTGTTTTTTAATTTGTTTTCTAATTGCTTTAACTCTTCCATATCTTGTTCATCTGCTTTTTGGGCTTCCAGTTGTTTTCTTTTCGTATTAAACTTTTCGTAAATGGAATCTGCTTTTTTCTCCATTTGTAAGTGGCTTACTTTGCCTGGGTGGTTTAACACTTTTTTATCGTTAAATTCTATAATACGGTTTACATTGGTTTTCCAGAAATTCATCGTGATGTCTTGTCTGTTTTTGGCTCTTAGTTCGGCAGTTTCCAGAAACACAACCACAAAGCGGTTTAAGGTGTCAATTTCATCGCTTGTCAGATAATTTTTGGCAATATAAATATCTTGTTTTCGCACAACCGCACCTTTCCAAGTAGTAAGTGCCATATTAGGGTCGTTTGGATTGGCACGAGAAACCACTATTTCAGCAGCCGTTTTTCCTGTAATGGCATACAGGATTTTATTTTGTGTTTCGGCAAAGAACATTTGGGTTGCCTTATCGGTTTTGTCATAATCACTACTCAACGAAAATAGATCCCGTACTTTTTGATAAAACCTTTTTTCAGAGGCTCGTATGTCACGTATTCTGGCAAGTAATTCATCAAAATGATCTATTCTTCCGTTAGGGTTTTTAAGGCGTTCGTCGTCCATCACAAAACCCTTAATCATATATTCTTGTAGGTTTTGGTTTGCCCATTGACGGAACTGTGTACCTCTTGTGCTTCGAACCCTAAATCCTATAGCTAAAATCATTGCTAGGGAATAGAAAGTAACGGTGTAATTTTTACCATCCGAAGCAGTTGTCAAGTAATCCTTGACAACTGAATTCTCCTCTAACTCTTTCTCTTTAAGTATTTTTTGGATATGTAAACTAATGTTTTGTTTAGAGGTGTCAAAAAGTTCTGCCAATTGATTTTGGTTCATCCAAGCATCGCCATCTCTGGTAAAAAGTGCTACCGAAGATTTGCCGTCAACGGTATTGTAAATAATAATGTCTTGTTTTTCCATCTTAAAAAGGGGTTACAATGTTTAATTGTTTGCAAAAATCAGCAAGGATTTTGTCAGTTTCAGCCATTTGTACATCCAAATCTTTTATATCCGTGGCAATAGCGTCAATATCAATACTTTCTTCAGCTTCAAACGTATCTACATAACGAGGAATGTTCAGGTTGTAATCGTTGGTGGCAATTTCAGCCAATGTGGCTCGCTTGCTGTATTTGTCTTCTTCTAAACGGTTGCGGTAGGTTTCAATGATTTTGTCAATGTGTTCTTCACGTAAAATGTTTTGGGTTTTTACCTTTTCAAAATGCTGGCTAGCATCTATAAATAAAACATCTTCGGGGTTTTCACGGCATTTTTTATACACCATAATACAGGTAGGAATGCTTGTGCCGTAAAAGATATTGGCAGGCAAACCAATCACGGCATCCAGATAATTGCGATCCTCAATCAAGTATTTACGAATGTGTTGTTCTGCTCCACCACGAAACAGAGCACCGTGTGGCAAGACTAATGCCATCGTACCGTTTTCAGCCAAATGGTGAATCATATGTTGAACAAAGGCAAAATCAGCTTTAGAGCTTGGGGCTAGTTTTCCGTATTGAGAAAAACGATCATCACTTGTAAACAAAGGATTTGCAGACCAATTTGCCGAGAAAGGAGGATTGGCAACAATAGCTTCAAATTGTTTGTCTAAATGTTGCGGGTGTTCCAGCGTGTCTTCCTGCTTAATATCGAACTTGCGGTAATGCACATCGTGCAAAATCATATTCATTCGAGCTAAGTTATACGTAGTACGGTTCATTTCCTGTCCGTAAAAGTTAGAAACTTCGCTTACTTCTTTGGCAACACGCAACAACAACGAACCAGAACCACAAGTAGGATCATAAACTGATTTCAGTTTACTTTTTCCTGTGGTAACTATTTTGGCTAATATTTTGCTTACTTCCTGTGGTGTATAAAACTCGCCTGCTTTTTTTCCTGCGCCACTAGCAAACTGTCCAATGAGGTATTCGTAGGCATCGCCCAAAACATCCACCTTGCTATCTTCTAATTTAAAATCAATTTTATCTAAATGCGATAGAACTTTTGCTATGATGTCGTTTCTAGCTTCGGGAGTCTTCCCAAGTTTGGTACTGTTCAAATCCATATCCTCAAAAAGATTGTCAAAATCATCTTCGCTATCCGTACCCATTGTACTTAACTGGATATTGATAAGGATTTTTTGAAGGTCTTCAATGATAAAATTACTAATGCCTTCCACATCGCTGTTTCCACGTTTGGCAATTTCACTAAAAAGTTCGTTTGGTTTTAGGAAATACCCTAATTTGTCTAATGATTCTTCTCTAATGGCAGCAATGTATTCCGCTCCTTCAGGTGTACTATCATCAATATTTCTAAACTGTAAACCATCTTCCTTTAAAATGGAATTAGCATAAAGCTCCATTTTTTCAGCCAAATACTTGAAGAAAATAAATCCTAATATGTAATCCCGAAACTCGTCTGCGTTCATTTTCCCACGAAGGGTATTGGCAATATTCCAAAGTTGTTGCTCCAACTGCTTTTTCTGCTCTTCTGACATTATAAATGGTTATGTTATTTCTTTCCGCTAAGGTATTGAAAATAATTTCATACAGAATGAGGAAAACCGTAAAGAGGGGATTATTTTTATTATTATGCAAATTGATACTAACTTTTACCATCATTGGGATGCAAAAGTGTTTTGTAGATTTTATATTGACAAGCTAGAAATTTTGATGGTATCACTACGGTTCGTAATGGTATTGTAGTGGATTTTTGCTTTTTTTGCAAAAAGTTTTGCTTTTTTTGCAAAAGTTTTTGACATTTTTTTGCAATGTGTTTGACGATTTTTTGCAACGGTATTTCAATCGTGCTATATAAATTTTTGGTAGATTTTATGTTTATAAACAAGTTTTTTTGCTTGTATTAATATTAATCAAAATAGGCGTTGAAAAAAATTTAGTATCCCATTGCAACGCTCATTCCAATGGTAATATAAAAGCATTTCATAGATTTTAGGTTTAAAAACAAGGTTTTTTGCTAGTATTTAAGCTAATCAAAATAGGCGTTGCAACGGTCTGGAATTTTTTTGCAGTGGTTGGACATTTTTTTGCAGTGGGTTTGACATTTTTTTGCAATGGTCTAGGATTCTTTTGCAATGGTTGGACATTTTTTTGCAATGGTCTGGGATTTTTTTGCAGTGGTTTTTGATGTTTTTTGCACGTGTTGGACGTTTTTTTGCAGTGGGTTTAGCTTTTTTTGCAGTGGTTGGACATTTTTTGCAAAAACAAATTTTAAGTATTGTTTTTTATGAAACACTAGATTGGTTTTGCAAAAAAATATTTAAATTATTCATTCTCCAAACTCAAATACAAATCTGCCAAATCAAATCCATTGGGATAATCAGTATTTTCAAGAATATCACTCACCGAAATTTTATAGCCTTTCGCATTAAGTGCAGTCGCCTTGTTTAACCAATCATTATATTCTGACTTATCAGGAAATAAAACAATTTTTCGATTTTTAATCGGCTGCAATAATTCTAATTTTAAATTTCCCTTCCCCCCTGTCGCCAACCAAATGTAATCAGGAATAAACTGGCTCATTATGACTGCGGTTTTTTCACTCTCTGTGATCGCAATTATTTTTGAATAATCTTCAGCAATTAAGTGTAAACCAAACAAACAATGACTTAATTTAAAACTAGGTGGCTCATAGTATTTATGTATCCAAGTAGTTCTATTGTTAGGCTGTTTGATTCGCCTGCCTGTATACTTGTCATATTGCATAATTTTACCACAACAAATGGTTTCGTTATTATCAATACGCCAAAACACCGTCGAATTATCCCAAGGAATATTTGTAGCAGAAATGAAATAATCCTGCTTCATTTTAAAAACCTCTTTGTCGGTGAATTTTGTCTTTAAGAACTCTGTAAAATTATCTGTATTTGAATCGTTACAATACAATTTATCTAATAAATCAATGCTATGGTAATCAGGAATTACTTTGGGTTTTTGTTCAGCTGGAACAAACACATTTACTTTTCCGTCTTTTTCGAAAATTTTACATTCGCTGGTCAAATAGGAAAGTTTACTGTTTTTTAAAAACCATTCCGCAATGAAACAGCTATTTTCATTCTGTTCCATTATTACAGTTTTTGGCACAATATGAATAGTGCCGTTTTCAGCTGTCAATTTATAGGCTTTATCGCTTATACTCTTTAGAGACAAAAAAGGTATAGAATAGCCTATTTTACCTATTAGCGGACTTTTATGATATGAACATTCACTTTCACGATCACAACGCCCATATTCCGCAGCCAAATAATTGAGTGTTTCAACTTCAAGGTATCGAACAAAAGTTTTTTTATTACAGTTTGGGCATACGAATTTTTTACTGCTAGTGTCTAGTTTATTGGGAAATTTCATTTAGTGATATTAAAATCATTAAAATAAAATGTTTTGTTTGATCTACATATTCTTCACATTATACATTTTTTAATAAAAACGCTACTGATTATCATCATCTGGTATCAATGCAAAAAATGTAAATTGTGACAGCAAAACAAAACATTTTATTTTAACAAAAAAGGGTTAGTCGTTGGTTAAATAAACTACGTTTCCAATAGTTATGCGCTGTACATACATTCTAAAATGATTCAGTCTTTGAATAAAATTCTTTTTACCCAATGCTTTATATCCGTCATCCATACAAAAAGTTTTATACAGTGGATATAGATCAGAAATTAAAATCCGCTCCGTAGGTGATACTTTATAACCGTGTTCTTCTATGAACAGCAAAACACTATCACTTTGTTTTTGGTAATTGATTCTAGCATTATCCACAGCATCACATTTACTAAAGCCTTTGTTCTCTAAAACTCTATCCAAACCAGACAAAATCCAATTAAAAACACCAGCCAATTCATTTTCAATTATTTTGTTAGGCAACTGTTTATCTTGTCTTTCTTCAGGTATAGTTTGGTCAAATTCAATAATCATAAACCGACGGAAATAAGCGTTCGTATGTTCAACATCTTTGGGTAACTCATTGCAATTAAAGACCAGTTTTGAATAATTGTTGAGTATAAAAGGTTCTCCATATGGCAAACGAGCTTCAATAGGTTCTCCCGATGCCATTTGCTTAAAAACATCTGTTTCAAGTTTACCATTAATCTCACTTGCATAGTTTACCAGCTTGTTTCCTATTTTAGCTCTAGAATATCCTTTATCGTCTGTAAGGCTCTGTAGCGAATAATTACTAATATTTTCAGATCCCAACAAGGCATTTATAATTTCAAAGAAAACACTCTTCCCATTTGCACCAGTACCATAAAGGATTAACATTTTTTCAAGTTTTAGATGACTTGAATTTATAAAAATATATCCGCAAAACTCTGCTAGTGCTCTTTGCTTTTCCTTATCAGGTAAAACCTCGTCTAAATATTTTTGAAACATTGGAGCAGTGGCTTTTGGGTTGTACTCAAACGGCAATTGATGAGTCAAAAAATCATTTGAATCAAAATTCCTTAACACTTGTTTTGTTGAGCTAATATCGAAAGTACCGTTTTGAAGATTGATCATAATACTGTCTTTTTTAGTATCAGGTACGGGTAAATAAGCATCAGAAAGGAACTGCTTGAACAAATCTTCCTTGAAAGTGTAAACCTTTCCTCTGAATTTTTCAACATCCATTTTCATAGCCACATCACCAAGAAAAAATTGAAAACGTTCTTTATCAATCTCTTCCCAATAACTGCCATTATACAAATAAATATAGCCGTTCTTTTTACATAATCCCCAATTATTTTCCGTCGCAATCTTCATTAATTGCTCAATACAAATTATCAAATAATGATTTTTTGTGAGTTTGTTTTTATATAACTTGCTTTTTAAAGAATTATGCCGTTTGAGTTCATCTTTGCATTCTGGTCTAGCATCTCCATTTTTATCAAAAATTATAGCTGCTAGTCTAGCAATCTCCTTTCCGTCTTTTTCCGCATCTGGAAAAGCTAAGAATTCAAAGTCGATTGGGTTTATGCTATTTAGCAGTCCAGTTAAAATATTGCTTTTTGAATTTTCTGAAACTACAAGTTCTTTCGTACACTTTTCAATGTTTTCGATAAGTGTTTTTTTGACCACGCTTTTGCTATGAGGTAGCTTGTTGCATTTCCTCATAGCATTTGGTGTTTTTTGCTCATTCTTCAAAGCAGTAGCAATGCTTTGACCGTCTAAACTATTAACAGGTGTGCTGGCATTCATAACTGTTAATGATTTATTGGTTTTAATGCATTTATAACTTCATCCCGTTTGTAATAAGCCCGATTACCCAAGCCATACTTTTTAAGTTTACCGCTTTTCGAATACTGATAAACAGAACTCCTTTTACAAGATAAAAGGGTACATACTTCGTCGATCGTAAGTATTTCATTTGACAATTGTGATTGTCCTCCTTGCTGAAGATTTAATAAAGGAGAGAGGGCTTTGGCTAACTGTTCTACAGTTATACCATTTAAGAAAATTTCTGTGTTCATGTTAATTCATTTAAATTGAATTACAATGATATTCAGTTGCTTATGGCGTTTACAATGGGTTTAAATGGTATTTTTATGGTATAAAAATGGTATTTATGGTATATTTAATTATTTCAACCCTTATCCTTTTTAAAGCTGCGTTCAAGTGAGTTCAAAATAGGTTTTTCGGCTTCAAAATATCGTTCTGATTTTGCAAACTTTTTTATTTCAATTCCAATTTTTGCCTGTATAATTTTTTTAAATTCAGCTTGCTTTACTTTGAAAATATATAAATCCTTATTTGCATCATTTTTTAGGTAGTGGAGTATATTTATAAATTTTATACTCGATTTGTCTTCAGGTCTGTAATATTGTATAAAATACTCAAATAGCTCGTTTGCTGCATCATTCGTTGGTTGTCCTAAATAATTGTTTTCTGTAGCTCTTGCAATGCTAAATTCCCCCTCTTCTTTTTCTAATTTTGGAGCGTAATATTCAGGATATAATTCCCGATGCAATTTTTTAAAAATTGGATAATCCTCCAAGGATAAATTTCCTTGCTCCCTGATTTCAAACTCTTCAAATTTATTCCCTTCATAAAACATTTTTAAAAGCCTCAAATTAACCGAAAGCAATCTTGAAATTTCCTTTGCTGCTTCAATTAATGCTATTTCTTTAATGAATTTTTCATAATTATAATTTGCTGGAAGTTCTGCTATTTTAATTTTATCAAATTCAGATTTTATTTCATTTTCTAAAATTTCCGCTGTTGCATCAGCGAAATAAATACTGTATCGATTATTAAAAATCCTATTTGAATTTTCTAAATCATTATTGTTATACAAGTTGTGTTTATTTTTAAAATTTGCACTCAAATAATGGGTTACTTCATTAATGGAATTTTCAAATACACGCTTTTGAGATCTGCGGTTTTTTAAAAATTTTTTTATTAAAAATTCTATTTTAGCGTAATATTTTGAATACTGCTCTTCGTATATTTTTCCGTAATTCATTGTAATTAACTTATAAACTATTATCTAATTATTTTTCTTCTTCTGATTTAACTACAACGGGTTGCAGTTTATTAAAATATTCTAACATTTGATAAGCATTATCATAGGTTGTTTTCCCAATATATTTTAAAAACATTGTTTCAGTTGCGTGACCAGTTACAGTCATTAACATCGAGGTTGGATAACTTCCGTAAAAGTTAGTAGCAAAACTTCTACGACAAACGTGAGAACTTATAACTTGCCATTTTTTATAATTCCCAGCAGTCAAAGTTCTTTTTTCATCTTTACGCATCTTGCCCTTAACAATTGTATCAATTTTAGCAATTTTACAAATTTCTTTGCTATATCGATTAAAATGTTCCAAACTGATTTTCTTTGGCAATCCATTTTCCACAATTTCAAGCGCTTCAGGCAATAATGGAATTGCAACAAGTTTTCCTGTTTTCTGTTGCTTCAATTCAATTATTTTCATATTGTTTATAGCCTTTACATTTGCATCAGTTATGTATAACAAATCGCTTGCTCGCTGACCTATTAAACAACCTAGTAAAAGCCATTTTCTGGCATTAAAATGGGCTTCTCGAACCAAAGTTGCGTTTTTAATAAGCACTTGTTCTGCTTCAGTTAAAATTATAATTTCATCAGGATCTTTGTGTTCTTTAATTGCTTTAATTTGCTTAAACTGAGGATGAATTGGAATACCATTTAATGATGCTGCGTTAACTACTGAACGCAATAAAGAAATGTAAGTTCCAATATAATTTACAGAACGACCTTTACTTATATGATACTTTTTAAAAACATCAATAAAATTTAAATCAATATTCCTAATAAGTATTTGCTTTCCTTTTAAAGCATCTTTTTCATAGCCAATTACAAACGTTTTAAGATTGTCTAAGTTTTTAATAGAACCTCTTGTTAAATTCCCCCTGTTATCAATATAAGCATCAATAGAATTGGTTAGTATATCTAAGTCAACAAGTTTTATTTTGTTGTTGAATAAATCAATTTGATATTGCAGCCAATCACCATCAAATTCAATTCCCTTACCTATGCCAATATTATAGGCATCATTTATAAAAACAGCTAATTTATCTAACTTAGATTTTAAGCCTTTTAAGTCTTCACCATTTTGTTTAGGTAGTCCTTTGTCTAAACTCCAATCTTTCGGATTAATTACAAAACCCGTTTTACGTTTTGGACTTGTTTTTCGATCAATAGAATATCGAACATATATATTTGAATTATCATTCTTGCTTTGCAGGAGGTATTTTACAGTAGCCATATCTTTTTTTCTTAAGAACAAAACAAATGTATAAATAAAAAAGCATTTAGTCAACCATTAGTCAACCAAATGCAAATATAGACAATTACAGTAAATCACAAACTACACACAAAGTCAGTAAACATAGGGGTTAGTAAGTATCAGTAGTTGACGGTTTTGAAAAAACTACATATTCCTCCTATACTGACCGCCAACTTCAAATAAGGCAGCTGTGATTTGTCCCAAAGAACAAACTTTAGTGGCTTCCATTAAATGTTCGAATAAGTTTTCGTTTTTTATGGCAGCTTCTTGTAAAGTATTCAAATGCTCGATTACTTTATCGGGATTGGATTGGTGCAAATTAGCCAACATCGTGATTTGGTACCTTTTTTCTTCTTCGGTGGCACGAATCACTTCGGCCGGAATAATAGTTGGTGAACCTTTGGAACTCAAAAACGTATTTACTCCAATAATCGGGAATTCACCTGTATGTTTCAAGGTTTCATAATACAAACTTTCCTCCTGAATTTTGCTTCTTTGATACATAGTTTCCATAGCACCCAACACTCCGCCACGTTCTGTAATTCGGTCAAATTCCAGCAAAACAGCTTCTTCTACTAAGTCGGTTAATTCTTCGATAATAAAGGATCCCTGAATGGGGTTTTCGTTTTTGGTCAATCCTAATTCTTTATTAATAATCAACTGGATGGCCATTGCTCGACGCACACTTTCCTCTGTAGGTGTTGTAATCGCTTCATCATAAGCATTGGTATGCAAGGAATTACAGTTGTCATAAATAGCATACAAAGCCTGCAAAGTGGTGCGAATATCATTAAAATCAATTTCCTGTGCGTGAAGCGAACGACCTGATGTTTGGATGTGGTATTTCAACATTTGCGCTCTTTCATCGGCACCATATTTATTTTTCATGGCTTTCGCCCAAATTTTTCGTGCTACACGCCCAATTACAGCATATTCCGGATCAATTCCGTTGGAGAAAAAGAACGATAAATTAGGTCCAAAATCATTGATTTTCATTCCACGACTCAAATAATATTCCACATAAGTGAATCCATTAGAAAGTGTAAAGGCCAATTGCGAAATGGGGTTTGCTCCTGCCTCGGCGATATGATAACCAGAAATGGAAACGGAATAAAAGTTTTGCACCTTTTTCGTGATGAAATATTCCTGAACGTCACCCATTAATCGCAAAGCAAATTCTGTCGAGAAAATACAAGTGTTTTGTGCCTGATCTTCTTTGAGAATATCCGCCTGAACCGTTCCTCGAACTTTTGAAAGTGTTTTTGCTTTTATTTCGTTATAAACATCCAAAGGTAAAACTTCGTCTCCGGTCACGCCCAAAAGCATTAATCCCAATCCATTATTCCCTTTCGGTAAATCACCTTGATACTGCGGACGCTCTGTTCCTTTCTTCTTGTAAATGGATTTAATTGTTTCTTCAACCTCATCTTCCAGATGATTTGCCTTGATGTAAATTTCACATCGTTGATCAATGGCAGCATTCATAAAAAATCCCAACATCATTGGCGCAGGCCCGTTAATGGTCATACTCACCGAAGTCATGGCATCGACCAAATCGAAACCGGAATATAATTTTTTGGCATCATCGAGACAACAAATAGAAACTCCGGCATTACCAATTTTCCCGTAAATATCAGGTCGAATGTGTGGATCATTTCCGTATAAAGTCACACTGTCAAAAGCAGTAGAAAGTCTTTTGGCAGGCAAACCTGCACTCACATAATGAAAGCGTTTATTGGTTCGTTCCGGTCCGCCTTCACCAGCAAACATACGTGATGGATCTTCGCCTTCACGCTTGAAAGGATACAATCCGGCGGTAAAAGGAAACTCTCCGGGAACATTTTCCTGTAAATTCCATTTTAATAGATCTCCCCAGGCTTGATACTTCGGCAAGGCAATTTTTGGAATCTGGGAATGCGAAAGCGATTCGGTATGGGTTTCAATCTTGATTTCTTTATTTCGAACTTTAAAGGTATAAAATTGCTCTTTGTATGTATTTACTTTCTCCTTCCAATTCAGGATGATTTCCCAATTGTAGGAATCCAAATCCATTTTCACCTTGTCGAATTGATTCAACAATAAATTAAGGAAAATTTTATTTTCGGCAATAGTTGGTTTCTCCAATTCCAAAGCTGTAGGCAAAACGGAATCCTCGCTAATACCTATTTTATTAATTTCAGGGATTTTTCCCGAAACGGATTCAATCGTTTTGAAAATGCTGTATAATTTCTGAGCAACCTGTTCTTGGCTTACAGCCGTAGCATCATATTTTCGGTTATTCTCGGCGATTTCGGATAAATAACGGGTTCTGTGTGGCGGAATGACGAAGATTTTTTCGCTCATTTCGTGTGAGATTTCAAAAGTCGACTTCAAATCGGAATTTGTTTTCTCGTGAATTTTATCCATTATCGCTTTGTACAAGGTATTCATTCCCGGGTCATTGAACTGGGAAGCGATGGTTCCAAAAATGGGTAATTTATCTAAATCCGTATCCCAAAGATTATGGTTGCGTTGGTATTGCTTTTTCACATCACGCAAAGCATCCAAAGAACCGCGCTTGTCGAATTTATTTATCGCTACCAAATCAGCAAAATCAAGCATATCGATTTTTTCCAATTGGGTTGCGGCGCCAAATTCGGGCGTCATTACATATAGAGAAACATCAGAATGATCCGTGATTTCAGTATCCGATTGTCCAATTCCCGAAGTTTCAAGAATAATTAGGTCATATTTGGCTGCTTTGATGACTTGGATCGCTTCGGCAACGTATTTTGACAAAGCCAAGTTGGATTGCCTTGTGGCCAAAGAACGCATATACACTCTGGGATTATTGATGGCATTCATCCGAATTCTATCGCCAAGCAATGCTCCGCCTGTTTTTCGTTTGGATGGATCAACAGAAATAATTCCAATAGTTTTTTCTGGGAAATCGATTAAAAAACGACGCACTAATTCGTCTACCAAAGATGATTTTCCCGCACCACCCGTTCCGGTAATACCTAGAACAGGCGTTTTGCAATCGGTATTTATTTTATGGATTTTATCTAAGGTAGCAGCGGCAACTTCGGGGAAGTTCTCTGCCGAAGATATAATGCGGGCAATCGCTGTTGGATTTTTCTCTTTAAGATGATTGATTTCATCATTTAATTTATCGCCAATCGGATAATCCGATTGTTGTACCAAATCATTAATCATTCCTTGCAAACCCATCGATCGACCATCGTCAGGCGAATAAATTCTGGTAATTCCGTATGCTTGTAAATCAGCAATTTCAGAAGGTAGAATTACTCCGCCTCCACCTCCAAAAATCTTGATGTGAGATGCTCCTTTTTCGCAAAGCAAATCACGCATATATTTAAAATATTCATTGTGCCCTCCTTGATAAGAAGTCATTGCAATAGCATTTGCGTCTTCTTGAATAGCAGTATTTACCACTTCTTCCACGCTACGGTCGTGGCCTAAATGGATGACCTCAACTCCGGTTGACTGAATGATTCTCCGCATTATATTGATGGCTGCATCGTGACCATCAAAGAGTGATGCGGCGGTTACAATTCGTACTTTGTTTACAGGGATATAAGGTTTTACAACTTCCATTTTTATGAATATGATAATTTTAATACCGCAATTTACAATTATTTTTAATAATCAATTACCATCGACTTTATTTATTGGTAAAAAGGCAATCATTTTTATAATTTGCAGTACCATAAGGTTTATATAGCCAATAAAATTATCGCTTTATCATTGAATAAGTAGTATTTTTGACCCGATTCATTATGGTAAACAAATGAAGTAAACTTATAAAAAGTATTTAGAATGAAAAAAATGGGATTGCTAATGTTAGTATTTATTCTTTCAGGTTGTGTCGAAATGCAACAAGCCATAAATCAATTTCCTCAGACGCAAGGCATTGGAGGTATAGACATTTCAGCAGGATTGAAAGAAGCATTGAACAACGGTATTGCTAAACAAGTGTCAAAATTGACTGCTGTGGACGGTTTTTACAAGAATGAAGCTGTAAAAATATTGCTACCCGAAGAATTGAAAAAAGTAGATTCGAGCTTGAGAAAAATTGGACTTGGTTCTATGGCCGATGAAGGGCTAAAAGTACTCAATCGTGCTGCCGAAGATGCTGTAAAGGAAGCTACTCCTATATTTGTGGATGCCGTAAAAAACATGTCTTTTACAGATGCCAAAACCATTTTGATGGGAAATGAAAACTCGGCAACGACTTATTTACAAAACAGTACTTCGACTGCTTTATACGGTAAATTTAATCCTGTAATAAAAAATTCATTTACTAAAGTGGGTGCCGACAAGGTTTGGTCAAATATCATAAACAAATACAATAGCATTCCTTTCGTAAAAAAAGTAAATCCAGATTTGACTGATTATGTCACCAATCAAGCTATGGCAGGAGTTTTTAAAATGATTGCCGTTGAAGAAAAAAATATTAGAACCAATTTGAATTCAAGAACTTCTGTTTTATTACAAAAGGTTTTTGCAATGCAAGACAAAAAATAATTTAAATTATGCAGAAAATTATCATCCTAATTCATTGCGAAGACCAAAAAGGAATTATCGCCGCTGTGACTGATTTTATTGTTAGAGTGGAAGGAAATATTATTTATATTGACCAGCATGTAGATGTGGAACAGAATGTATTTTTTATGCGCCTGGAATGTGAACTTACTAATAAAAACAGCAATCTGACGGCGATAAAAAAGGTCTTTGAAATATCTATCGCCACTGATTTTAAAATGTCTTGGGAAATTCACCCTAAAGAACAAAAGCCAAAAATGGCCATTTTTGTGTCGAAATACGATCACTGCCTGTTTGACATTTTGGGTCGTTACAGTGCCGGAGAATTCAAGATGGAAATTCCGTTAATTGTGAGCAATCACGAGGATTTAAGATTGGTTGCGAAACGTTTTGACATTCCGTTTCACTATATTCCATTTACCAAAGACAATAAAGAGGAAGGCGAAAAACAACAAATTGAAATCCTTCAGAAATACGAAATTGATTTTATTGTTTTGGCGCGTTATATGCAAATCGTGACTCCAAATTTAATCTCACTTTACGAAAATAAAATCATCAATATTCATCATTCGTTTTTACCTGCTTTTCCAGGCGCTAAACCTTATCATTCGGCATTTAAAAGAGGCGTAAAAATTATTGGAGCCACGAGTCATTATGTCACAAATGAATTGGACGAGGGTCCGATAATTGAGCAAGATATCACTCGGGTTTCTCACATCAACTCTATTGATGATTTTATTATGAAAGGCAGGGATTTAGAACGCATCGTGTTAGCGCGAGCCATAAAACTCCACGCAGAACGAAAGACGATGGTGTACAACAACAAAACGGTTGTGTTTTCTTAAAAACTTAACGTATTTACAACAAACTAATAACAAATCCTTAACAACAAAAAAGGAAAAAGAATATGATCTTTGCAAAGTAATAAACTGGTTATTTATTATTTTGGTTTTGGTTAGTAAAAGAATGTCCCGCAAATAGCGGGACATTTTTTTTAAACAGAAATAGCTAAAAACTTTATTAAGAAAACTTAACTTATATTAAAGTAACTTATAACAAATCATTAACAGCAAGAAGCGGAAAAGTATATGATCTTTGTAGAATAATAAACTGGTTATTTATTATTTTGGTTTTGGTTAGTTAAAAGAATGTCCCGCAAATTGCGGGACATTTTTTATTTGTTTAAACCAATGAAAGATAAAACTTCATTATTAAAGATTATGGGTTGCTCCACATTAACCACGTGACCGCATTGTTCTATCACAAACAATTTTGAAGATTTATAATGTTTCTCGACCACGAGTCGAACAGAAGGCAAAAACATATAATCTTCTTCGCCCATGACATAAAGTGTTGGAATATCCAATTCTACTTGTCGAAACCACTTCAGCACTGGGTTGATTTCGGCAGTGAGTTTAAACCATTTTATGAATTCTTTCTGGTATAATTTTTTGGCTTCATTGATAAAAAGAGAACGCGATTGTTTGTGACTTTTTTTAGGCATAATCACAAAGGCAAAAAACTTATACAATACCAAATAAGGCAACACATACTTGAATGTATTCCCCAATTTCATCAAAATTTGAGAGCGAAAATTCATTTTTAGTATTGCACCTCCAAGAATCATGCTTTGCACTCTCTCGGGATGCATTTCTGCTAATTGTCTAATGAGTATCGTGCCGAGAGAAATCCCGACAAAGTGTGATTTTTCAATTTTTAAATGGTCAATAACTTCCAGAACATCATTGGCTATAGACTCGAAAGTATATTTTTGTTTGAAGGCTTTTTTGATTTGGGAATTTGAATTTCCATGACCGCGTAAGTCTAATAACAATACATTATATTGGCTTTTAAAATCCCGAATTTGCTTGAACCAAATAGACGAACTACCACCAGCTCCGTGGACAAAAGTCACCCACTGATCGCTATTTTCGTTTTTGTATATGGTGTAGTTTATCATTTTTTTAATTGGAACGCGGATTAAACAGATTCGCAAAAGCGAAAACGCGAATAAAAACGGATTTTTTCAATAAATTTAATTCGTCGCAATGTAGAAAAATTTCAGCCACGAATTTCAAGAATTAAAATTATCATTTTGCTTTATTTATAAGATATTGAGAAACAATTTTAAAAATAATGAAACGCATAGAATCATAGAAAAAAGAATTATATAGACCAATTCTTGGCTTTAACATAGCTATGATTAACTTTAATGAAGTGAAACGCCTCATAATAATCAACAAAAACTATGTTTCTATGTGTTTAAAAAAGGCAAACTTAATGATTAATCAATATCCCTTCCATCTCTTGTTGCATTTTCAATGCTTCTTCCATAGCCTTTTGTGCAAAATCAGTTCCTTTTGAAGCATAAATAATCGCTCTTGAAGAATTGATCAGTAATCCAACATTTGCATTCATTCCGTATTTACAAACTTCTTGAAGACTTCCGCCTTGCGCACCAACACCGGGAACAAGAAAGAAACTATCAGGTACAATTTTGCGAATTTCAGTGAAATATTTGGCTTTGGTAGCACCAACAACATACATCAGATTTTCGGAATTTTTCCAGGTTTTTGAGGTTTCCAAAACCTGTTTGTACAATTCCTTACCACCCACATTCAAGGTTTGAAAATCAAACGCTCCTTCATTCGAAGTCAAAGCCAACATAATCGTGTGTTTATTTTCGAAAGCCAAAAAAGGCTCCACCGAATCTTTTCCCATATAAGGTGCAACGGTAACGCTGTCAAAATTCAAATCTTCAAAAAAAGCTTTGGCATACATCGATGAAGTATTTCCAATATCACCACGCTTTGCATCGGCTATCGTGAAGATTTCAGGATACTTATCGTTGATATAATTGATGGTTTTTTGCAAAGAAATCCAACCTTTTATTCCATACGCTTCATAAAACGCCGTATTAGGTTTGTAAGCCACGGTTATATCGTGTGTGGCATCAATTATTGCCTTGTTGAATTCGAAAATCGGATCTTCCAATTCTAATAAATGCTTCGGAATTTTATTCAAATCAACATCTAATCCTACGCAGAGGAATGATTTTTTTATTTTGATCTGATCAATTAATTGTGCTGTAGTCATTTGTTTGAAATGATGAAGATTTTATAAAATGGATAGATGGAGCATCTGGCTGCAAATTTATAAAAAATAATCGCTTTTGTTATTTTAAAATAACGAAAGCGATTATATACAAATAAAAACGCTTCATCAAGAAGCGTTTTTAATAAAATTAGTTCACTAATATGATCTCTACCCTTCGGTTTTGAGCTCTTCCAGCTACTGTTTTGTTGCTGGCAATTGGTTTAGTTAAACCAAATCCTTCAGACGAAAGTCTGCTCTCATTGATCCCTTTTGCAATTAAATAATTTTTGATGGCTGCAGCTCTATCCTTAGATAATTGGAGATTTTTGGCTGCATTACCTGTACTATCCGTGTGTCCTTCTAATCTAAAATTAGCTGAATTGTATTCGTTCATTACTTTAACCATTTCTTCTAACTTATCGTTGGATTCAGCCTTGATGGTAGCCTTTGAAGAATCGAATAAAACGGATTTAGAGAATTCATTCAATTTTTTAATCACTTCAGCGGTTACTTCTGGACAACCTTTGTTGCTTATCGGTCCTGGAACAGTAGGACAAGCATCCTCTTGATCAGGCAAACCATCTTTATCTGTATCTGGACAACCGGTAAAAGCTGCTAATCCTGGAATGTTTGGACATTTATCATCTTTGTCCAACACACCATCTCCATCAGTATCTGGCCAAGGGCAACCATTGTTTTCAACAGGACCAGCAACAGTTGGACATTTATCGTCTTTATCGACAACTTTGTCTCCATCAGTATCTTCCCAAGGACAACCATTGTTTTCAATAGGACCAGCAACAGTTGGACATTTATCGTCTTTATCCAGAACGGTATCGGCATCAGTATCTTTCCAGGGGCAACCTTTATTTTCAACTGGCCCGGCTATTTCTGGACATTCATCATTTTTGTCTAAAACACCGTCACCATCTAGGTCTTTCGCTTTTTTCTGGTATACTGGAATTTTTATACCCAGATGAAAATCAGCAGCCCTAGAATTGTTTGACATCACATTAGACAACAAAGAACCTGAACCAATAAAAAACACGCCTGTACGCAAACCTACACCCACTTGTGTTTGTTTATTAACATCCATATAAGAAACAGGCAGATAGAAACTGAACCATTTAGATTCGTAACGAGGAGTCAAGCTCACTCGGTTGGCAATACTACTTTGATTTAATACTGTTTTAGAAACAACACTAAAATCCCCATTTAAGTTTACATAAAACTTGTTGTGAATATTCCAATCAACATCCGTATGAACGGCTGTTGGCAATTTAGATTTAATTGCGCCGTTTACCGCTGTAGCAGCATAATTATCTTTTAAAAATTGATCAAAATTATCCGCATTATCAAAATCATTCTGAGTAATGGTCTTATTTAAATTATAGGTGTTACGAACTCCTTTATCGTACATCATCGAACCTAAATCTGTAAGTGCAAATCCGAAACGGATTTTGTATTTGTTAAGGTATTTCAAATCATTGACGTCTTTTCTAGAAGCATCAAAATCAGGTCTCCACTCGTAAACCAATCCTAAATCTACTCCAAAACCATTCGATTTTGAATCGATATCAACATTTGAATTGGTGGCAAAATCTTGGCTAGACCCATAAATTGCAGTACCTGTAGAAACATAAGTACTGTTTTGGGGCAAAACAACATTTTCATTATAATTTAAAGTAACGTTCGTCCCTTGAAAATGGTAATTGGCAATACCTTGCAAATATTTTGCAGTAATACCACCTTTCAAAAAGTGTTGCCCTTGCTGATATAAAACCGCAGCATACGAAATCCCTATCTCTCCCCAAGAATTCCCAACAGCATTAGGACTTCCTAAACTATAATTAAAATTAGTTTGATTATCTTTGGAAATTTCATTAATTACATTACCATTAACATCTATTACATTAGCAATACCTCTAGCTCTTGTAAAAATGGCCAAAGAATGTTTCGGAGTAATATTAAACATGAATGAGGGACCCATAACATCCGTATTCAAATTTATTTTGTTGGCATTGGTAAATGATTTTTTGGCTTGAGTATCAAAATCATATCCATCTTTAAAAACATCAAAGAAATTCACGCCATACATATCATTACTTATCGAAGAACTGAATGATATCAAGTTAATATCTGTTTTAAAACGAGAATCAACAATGGAAGCCGGATTAAAAAGCACACTTTGCACACCGGCATAATTGTCGTGATAATACCCTAAATAAGACTGAGCTTTTGCAGTGGCTAAACTGGCTAAAAAAGCAATTACGAATAGCATTTTTTTCATACTAAATAAGATTAAATCCTGTTAAATTATTAATTAATCATAACAAAAATAACACTAAATATCTTGATAATTCAACAAATTATTAAGAAAATTTAAACCCTATTTTTTATAGAACTTAAGCAATAACAACTTACCAATCTATATAAAAAAAATGCCAAACATTTCAGTATGGCATCTTTTCTCTTTCTTCTTTCTTCTTTTCTCTTTTAAAAAACCTCGCTCGCTTCCTTCAATTTCTCCATATTATTGACCAATTGTAATTCGTCAACAATTTTCTGAATATCGCCGTTCATAATATTTCCTAAATCGTATAAGGTCAATCCCACTCTGTGATCCGTTACACGACCTTGTGCATAATTGTAGGTTCTAATTTTTGCCGAACGGTCACCGGAACTTACTTGCGAAGTACGTTTGGTAGCATCTTGCTCTTGCTTTTTGGCCAATTCCTGTTCGTACAAACGAGAACGCAAAACCGTTAACGCTTTATCTTTATTCTTGTGTTGCGATTTTTGATCCTGACATTGCGCCACCAAACCGGTTGGAATGTGCGTCAAACGAACTGCCGATTTTGTCGTATTTACCGATTGTCCACCAGGTCCTGAAGAACAGAAAAAATCGACACGAACATCGTTCATATCAATTTGTACATCAAATTCTTCGGCTTCCGGAAGCACCATAACTGTAGCTGCCGAGGTGTGAACACGACCTTGCGTTTCCGTTTGTGGCACACGTTGCACACGGTGAACACCCGCTTCAAACTTCAAAGTGCCGTAAACATCCTCGCCTGTAACTTCAAAAATTACCTCTTTGAAACCACCCGAAGTTCCTTCGTTCATATCCACAACCGAAGTTCTCCAACCTCTATTTTCGCAATATTTGGTATACATTCTAAATAAATCTCCGGCAAAAATACTGGCTTCGTCGCCACCCGTTCCGGCGCGAATTTCGACCATCACATTCTTGGCGTCTTCCTCGTCTTTCGGAATTAACATAAACTTGATTTCTTCCTCTAGTTCTGGCAATCTTTCCTTCGCTTCTTCGAGTTGCATCTTGGCCATTTCAGTCATATCCGCATCACTATTATCGGCAATAATCTCGTTGGCTTCATCAATATTAGCCATCAAAAGCACATATTCGTCACGCTTTTCGGCTAGGGCTTTCAAACCTTTATATTCCTGATTCAATTGCACATAACGTTTTTGATCGCTGATCACATCGGGCTGAATAATCAAGTCCGAAATCTCGTCGAAACGCTGTTTTACTATTTGAAGTCTATCTAACATATTCTTGTTCCTTTTATTGGAGTGCAAAAATACAATTTTTTTGTTTAAAGTTTAAAGTTTAAAGTTCCAAGTTTTACAGGAGCTGTTTCCTGCTATTCGCTATATCTTTTTCTGGCAAAAAAAGCCAGAAAAAGGATGCCGCTACTATCAGGGCTAAAAAAAATTGCACAAAAAACAGCTTTTTAAGGTTTCCCGTAAAATCCCTGATTCAAAAGGAGTTAGTTCCTTTTTAAGTATTTGTATTAAAACTTATTTCGTCACAAATATTTACTATATTTGTGACAAGATATGAAAAAAGAACCACAAAATATAGAACAAAAAGTATTCAATAAAATAAAAAAAGCAAAGCCGGGCACTTTATTTTTTATTGAACAATTTAGCGAATTAGCCGAACCAACCGCTATTCGCAAGGCACTACAACGCCTAAAAGAAAACGAAAAAA
The DNA here is from genome assembly GCF_043780635.1 of Flavobacterium sp. Lineage (GTDB taxonomy): Bacteria > Bacteroidota > Bacteroidia > Flavobacteriales > Flavobacteriaceae > Flavobacterium. The sequence goes on along the minus strand of NZ_JAYWCK010000031.1, from coordinate 16,628 downwards.
TAATACGCGTGGCACAAGGCATTTATGTAATACCAAAAGAAAGCAAACTCGTCGGGAAAATAATACCCGGCGCAGAAGAAATAATGGCTGCCATTGCCAAAAAAGACCAATTCCGAATAGTGCCTACAGGCATACAAGCACAATATCTATTGGGATTGAGTACGCAAATACCTATGAAATTGGTCTATCTTACCGATGGCGCCCCAAGAACCATAAATATTGGAAAACAAACCGTTAATTTAAAAAAAACAATACCCAAAAATCTGGTTACAAAAGGAGAAATAAGTGGTTTGGTAATTCAGGCTTTAAAAACCATAGGAAAAAATAAACTGAATGAAAAAACCGAAACAATCATTTTGGAGCAACTAAAAAAAGAAAAAACAGCAAACATTATTCACGATAGCAAACTAGCACCAGCCTGGATTGCAACTATTTTGAAAAAAGCAATAGCAAACGAATGAAAACATTTTTACAACTCCACAAAGAAGAAAAAATACTAATTTTTGAACAAATCAGAACCAAAACAGGACTTCCCATTCAAGCAATTGAAAAGGATTGGTGGGTAACACAAACATTGGGATTTATTTTTACACTAGATTGTGGGCCGTACATTGTTTTTAAAGGAGGTACCTCATTAAGCAAAGCGTGGAATGTAATAGAGCGTTTCTCCGAAGATATCGATTTAGCACTGGATAGAAGATATTTGGGTTTTGATACCGAAATGAGCAAATCCCAAGTCAGTAAATTGCGTAAAGCTTCCTTCCAATTCATCTCCACTGTTTTCTTCTCCCAACTAAAAGAGAAATTTGAAAAAGCGGGTTTCACCGATTTAAAAATACAATTAGCACCAATAAAAGATACCGACCAAGATCCATTAATTATCGAAATCTACTATCCAGAAGTAAGTCCAACATCAGCGTACCTAAAACCACGTATTTTAGTAGAAATAGGTAGCCGTTCGTTGATGGAACCCTGTTCTCCCAGAGTATTTTCTTCTTTGGTAGGAGAACACTATCCAGAGCAATATTTTGCTGACAAACCCATTACAGTAGCAACCGTAAATCCGGAACGTACCTTTCTAGAAAAAGTGTTTCTTTTACACGAAGAATTTCAAAAACCTACAGCTAAAATTCGTACGGATAGATTGAGCCGACATCTGTATGATTTAGAAAAATTAATAGATACAACTTATTTTCAAACAGCAATTTCAGATAACACTTTGTATCAAGGAATTGTGAATCACAGAAGCGCCATTACTCCAATTAGAGGCATTGATTATGCCAATCATACGCCATCAAAAATCAGTATTATTCCACCAGCAAGTATCCTAAAAGAATGGCAAAAAGATTACGAAATAATGCAGCAGAATATGATTTACGGAAATTCGCTTTCTTTTGAAAAATTAATGGAAAGAATATCGTGGATACAACAACAAATAAATGCCAAGAAATAATCCTTTTACCGTTACTTCGAGTGATCCCGCTTTTGGGCGGGATTGTATCGAGAAGCCTATAAGAACTTGCATTACCTCTTAAACTAAAAAATTTGCAAAAAAAACAGCGCTTTACGGTTTCCCGTAAAATCACTGAAACAAAAGGAGTTACTTTTGAAAAAGATATAAAATTGAATCCGTTTTTATCAGTATTTTCGGTATTAAGAATGTATATTTGAAAATAAATAAAAACACTGGCGTTTATTAGATAAAGCGACCCTATTTAATAAATCAAACATACACCCAAGTTTTAACAAGCGATAAAAAAATGGGATGCATATTACAAAACAATAATTATATTCTACATTATGGAAATATTTGAATTCATTTCTGCTGTTTGTTTTTTAGCCCTTTTTACGGGATTCATCGCAAAACTTATTATACTATTACCGGCTTCTATTCTTATGGGGATCTTCGAAAATGGTAAAATATTATTTTATGGCAAGATCGTAAAGGCGTTTATTGTTTCATCTATTATAGTTTTTTATATTTTGTCATTTACAAAAGACAAATCATTATTTATTTCAATCTTATATTATATTCTTGGGTTTTATTCATACTGGGTTATGTACACATTAGAAAATGAAACGGACAAAGATGCAATTCAAGATGAACAAAAATATCCTATAGACACGATAATGCTTAAAGCTACGTCATATGATAAATTCCTTATCGTTTTTTCATTAATATTTTTCAGTCTTTTCTTGATATTTCCAATTTTGACAAATTATATTATTCCATCAGTATGTTATAATCTTTATAATTGGTTAATGGGATATAAAGTAATTTATTGGATTTCTATTGTTTTGGGAGGAATTTTTGCAATTTATATAATTCGTTTCACCTTTTTAATCGGAAGTTTAGCCAGAGTAATAAAACGTTTATAAATACATTAACCAACTGTAGCGACAAAACATCATAGCAATGCTAAAAAAAACTATAAAACTTGATAGGTTAGATTATTTTGAAGCAATCGAAAAGTCTTTGGGTAATGCAAAAGAATTAATCGAAGAAGCTGAAATTTTAGCAGAAAAGAATAAAGTTGCTAGAGCTTATACTCTTTTTCAATTTAGCATTGAAGAAGTTGGAAAAGCATTTCTAACATTTAATTTTGTATTAAAAGGAGATATTGAAAGTGATGTAGAAACAAAAAAATTTTATAAAAATTTTATAAACCATTTGGCTAAAACTGAATTTTCCCAAGGCATAGATTTTATGTTTGCTATAATGGCAGATAAAAGCGATTTAACTAAAAAATTATTAGAGAACTCATTTTTTGAACTAGGAAAAGTCCATATCTCTAATGACTATAAAAACTATAGTCTATATACTTCACTTATTGATAATAAATTTCATAAACCATCTGAAATTATAACAAAAGAAAAGCTAGACAAAATTGCATATTATGCGAAATTAAGATTGCAAGTTGCTGAACCATTTTTAAATTTAGGAATTCAGAACTTTGATGTTCTTTATGAAACTAGAAATAATTTAGATGAAGAAACGACATCAATCGAAGGTTATAAAAAAATAAAAGAGATTCTTAAAAACTAAGAACCAGCTCTGCGAAGTGTGAATAAGTCGTGTCAGCAATTATAACCCGATCGCTCGGATATCCGCAATCGCTAGCGCAGAATTGCATTCTGTGCCAACAAACGAAGGCAGATAAAACAAGTCAGAAAAGCTATGTCCAGAAAACGACATAGTTTTTTTTATGTTTAAATTGATTTAGAAGTAATTTTGTCAGAATAGCTTTGGGTGCAAATAGGAGTAGGCACAGAATGTAATTCGAGACTAATACATAAACCCAAACAGCCAAACTGGAATTATAGTCCCATACCCTATTTCTATCATATCTTTGGCAATATAGGAATCCGGAATATCGATAATTTGTTTCCTGGTTTTGTTTTTGCCTCCTATTTCAAAGGTGTACTTTTTATTGACCAGAAAATCGGCTTGATCCGACAGATTAATTTCGTGTAAATCCTTGAATTGGTTAAGGAAAAACGTTTCTCTAACATTGCCAATATTGATATTCTCTTTTGCCAAAGCATACATCAAATTGGTATTGTTCAAAAACAACTTTTCGGGTTTTGTCAAAACTCCAATTCCTGAGGTGTCTTTGTATAATTCGTTTACTAATCCTGCACGGTCTAGAATTTTTATCGCCTGAATTAAAGTATTTCTGGAAACGCCCACTTTTTCGCTCAACTTGGTAATATTGGGCGTAAATGGAGCACTGGTTGCAACAGTTATCAATAATTTTTTCAATTTGACCAAGGTTTCATAGTTCAAATCTTCGACCGCATTAATATCTATTTCTATGATTAAATTTATAGTGTTGCGCAATTTTTGAGGATAATCATTCTCACTTTCTTTGAAATACGGGTACGCTCCCATTTGCAAATATTTTGCAAAAAGAGGCAAGGGCTTCATCTCTTCCAGCATTTTGGAAGCTATTTCGTTGTGATTACCCAAAATTTCTTCTAAAGAAAAAATCGGAAATTTTTTATTGGTATCCAACTCAATAAATTCTCTAAAAGACAACTCTTTTAGGGTATAAGAAACCGCTCTTCGACTCAAATCCGATTCGGCTTTGTAAATTTCGAGCATTGAGGAAGAAGTAAAAACAATACTCAAAGCGGGGAAATTGTCATAAATTAATTTTATTTCTCTAGACCAATTGGGGTATTTATGAACTTCGTCCAACAATAAATGAGTGCCGCCAAATTTCACAAACAGCTTTGCCAAATCATATAATTTATTTTCAAAAAAATAAATATGATCCAAGCTTACATAGAGCGTACTTTTTAGCGGTAATTTTCTTTTTGCGATTTGCAACAACAAAGTCGTTTTTCCTGAACCTCTAGCTCCTTTTACGGCAATTAATCGGTTATTCAAATCCATTTTATCAATCAAATACCGTTGAAATTTCAAGGATACCATAGTGGTTTTTTCTTGAAATTCTAAAATAAGATCTTCCATAATGTTGTTTTTAAATAGCAAATATACTTAAAAATGTTAAATATAAACAACAATTTTATATATTTTTTGTTGTGTTTAAATAACAATTTTAAAAACTATCTAAAAGTTTTTTATCCGTAAATTGAGAATATATGAAGTAATCTACTGTATTTTTCTTTCGTTATTATGAAAAAAGAAACGAAATCTTTAGCCCTGATGGAAGCGGCATCCTCGTAGCGCAGCGAAGAGATTCAGCGTACAGCAGGAGGATTGGTTCTTGAAAACACCAATGGTTCTGCTCCTGAAAAAACTTCGAAATGCCAACCCGTTCATAACTCCTAAAGATTTCTTTTTAATACCAATTTCAAAATTCCTACTTTGCACCTTCAAATGCCATTCCCGTGCAAACGGGAAACCATATAAAAATCTATATACAAATGAAGGTCTGTATTGCCGAAAAACCAAGTGTCGCCCGCGAAATCGCATCCGTTTTGGGAGCCAATACCAAGCACGATGGCTATTTTGAAGGCAATGGTTATCAGGTAACCTACACTTTTGGGCATTTATGCACTTTGAAAGAACCCAACGATTACAAACCGCACTGGAAAAGTTGGGACCTCAATAACCTGCCTATGCTTCCCGAGAAATTTGAAACCAAAGTGGTCGAAAATTCGGGTATTCAGAAGCAATTCAAAATTATAAAAAGCTTGTTCGACAAAGCCGACTTGGTCATCAACTGTGGGGATGCGGGACAAGAAGGAGAACTCATTCAGCGCTGGGTGATGAACGAAGCCAATTATAAAGGCGAGGTAAAGCGGTTGTGGATTTCGTCCCTAACCACCGAAGCCATCAAGGAGGGTTTCGACAACCTGAAACCATCCGCCAATTACGATAATTTATACTACGCCGGCTTTTCGAGAGCCATTGGCGACTGGTTATTGGGTATGAACGCCACCCGTTTGTATACCGTAAAACACGGTGGTTACAAACAAGTTTTGTCCATTGGTCGGGTGCAAACGCCAACATTGGCAATGGTTGTGGATCGATTCAAAGAAATCGAGAATTTCAAACCTCAACCTTATTGGGAATTGCAAACCTTGTATGGAGAAACGCTTTTCAGCTATGAAGAAGGACGCTTTTTGAAAAAGGAAGATGGCGAAATTTTGGCCAACAAAGTCAAAGAAAGCGAGTTCGAAATTGTGTCTGTCGAAAAGAAAAACGGCAACGAATTTGCGCCCAAACTGTTTGATTTAACAGGCTTGCAAGTGTATTGCAATACTAAATTTGGTTTTACGGCAGATGAAACACTTAAAATCGTTCAGACTTTATACGAACAAAAAGTAGTCACTTATCCGAGAGTTGATACGACTTTCTTACCAAATGACGTTTATCCGAAAGTGGCTGGTATCCTGCAAAATCTGTCCAATTACGCTGCCTTGACTCAACCGCTGTTAGAAAAAAAGATAAAAAAATCGCCAAAAGTTTTCAACGATAAAAAAGTTACTGATCACCACGCGATAATTCCAACAGGAATGCAAAGCAATTTGCAATACAATCAACAGCAAGTGTATGATATAATTACACGCCGTTTTATTGCTGTTTTTTATGACGATTGCTTGGTAGCCAATACAACCGTAATGGGAAAAGCTGCTGAAGTACTATTCAAAGCTACCGGGAAGGAAATCTTGAAAAAGGGTTTTCGCGTCGTTTTTGAAGACCCGAACGTTAAAGAAAAAGAAGCCGATATTTTGCCAAGTTTTGTTGTTGGCGAAAAAGGACCACATCAACCTTCGTTCTTGGAAAAGGAAACCAAACCACCGAATCAGTTTACGGAAGCCACCTTATTGCGCGCAATGGAAACCGCGGGTAAACAGGTTGACGATGAAGATTTACGCGAATTGATGAAAGAAAACGGCATTGGACGTCCATCAACGCGAGCCAATATTATTGAAACGCTTTTTAGACGTCAATATATTGTTCGAAACAAAAAACAGGTATTGCCAACACCAACTGGAATTCAATTGATAGACACCATTCAAAATGATTTGGTAAAGTCGGCAGAACTAACAGGTTCTTGGGAAAAGCAGTTGAAAGATATTGAAAAAGGAACTTTTACCGCCGGTGCGTTCATTAAAAATATGAAACAAATGGTCGAGGAATTGGTATATGAAGTACGAAGAGAAACCAGAGGTGCTAATATTTCGCATGCAGGAAGTGTTCAAAAACAAGAAGCTGTTGTCGAGAAAAAGAAAGCAGAAGGGATATTGGCAGAAGTTTGTCCAAAATGCAAAAAAGCAACACTCATCAAAGGAAAATTAGCTTACGGCTGTGGTGATTACAAAGCCGGTTGCCGTTTTGTATTGCCTTATACTTTTGCGGAGAAAAAAATATCCGAGAATCAATACTTGCGGTTACTCCAAAAGGGATCAACTGTAAATTTAAAAGATTTCAAAACAGCTGCCGGAATGGTAGAAGGTTTATTACGCTTTGACGAAAATTTTGAACTAAAATTAGAAGAAAAGAAAACCATTGTTAAAGCAACTTCGGATGTATTAGAATGTCCCAAATGCAAAAAAGGAACCGTTCTAAAAGGAAATACCGCTTATGGTTGCAGCGACTATAAATCGGGCTGCGATTTTAAAGTACCTTTTGATGTGGTTCGTGCGAAACTAAAAGATCAAAAACCCACGAAAGAATTGGTTTATAGCATTTTGAAAGAAAGTTTTTAGGAACAGTTAAAAAGTTGACATAACACAAGCGAAGCGAACTAGCGAAGTAATTTCACGAATTATCACGATAGAAGTATCTCGACGCACCTGAACAACATAATTTAGACGCTTCCAGCGTGACAAATAGCAAGAATAACAGTAATCAACAATAAATATTAGAACTACTGAATAACAATAATTGTTATCTTTTTCCTAATTTTGAAAAGTTAGTATAGACCAATTAAATTTCTCTTATGAAAAAAACAATTCTTATTCTCATTATAGCCGTGACATTAACTTCGTGTTTAAAATCTAAGGAAACTTCTAAAATTGTAGTTGCTGATTGGCTTTTGGGGAAATGGGAAAACAATTCTGAAAACGGAAATCTTACGGAAACTTGGAAAAAAGTAAACGACAGCATCTATAACGGTGAAAGCTATTTTGTAAAAGGAAAAGACACCCTGCATGCTGAACAAATCAAATTAGAACAAAAAGGAGAAGCGCTTTTTTATATTTCTACTATAAAAGGTCAAAACAATGACGAACCTGTAACTTTTATTCAAAACGATACTATTGAGAAACAATTAGTTTTTGAAAATCCAAAAAATGATTTTCCCCAAAAAATCAGTTATTTAAAGATTACAAATGACAGCATTCTAATTCAAATCTCTGGAATTCAGCAAGGAAAACCAAGTTCTTCAAAATATTCAATGAGAAAAATGAAGTAAATATGTATTTTTATTATTAAACCCATATTTTTTTTCCAAAAAAGAAAGATATAGTTTTGGTCATCATTTTAATTCTCAATCAAAAATACAATTCGTCAATTCGTTATTTATAATTATTCTAAATAGTTTTGGTAAATCGTTTTTAGGTTATATATTTGCATCGTTATTTTTATTTAATCTAAATAACATTAACCAAATATTATCTAAAAAACATTTACACAATGAAAAAAGTAGTTACTCTCCTATTTATTACCATGTCATTCTTAGGTTATTCGCAAGAAAAAGAGATAAAAAAAGACACCATTAATTCCTTATCCGAAGTTGTTATCAATTCTGATGCAATAGTGGGTAACAAGTTCAAGGCTAAAAACAAGGCCGGATCAACATTCTATATTTCAGAAGCCGATTTAAAAGTATTCAAGCAAGATGACATTTCCAGAATTTTAATCAATGTTCCAGGAGTAACGATACAAGAAACAGATGGTTTTGGTTTACGGCCAAGCATTGGAATGAGAGGGACAAATCCTGACAGAAGTTCTAAAATAACACTTATGGAAGATGGAGTTCTTATTGCCCCAGCTCCCTATGCTGCACCAGCAGCATATTATTTTCCGACGGCTGCTCGTATGAAGGCTTTTGAAATCATCAAGGGAGGAAGCCAAATTCAATATGGTCCTTACACCACAGCAGGAGCATTGAATATGGTATCAACACAAATACCTACTGCTTTTTCTGGAAATATAAGTGCTACTTATGGCAGCTATAATACCAAACATTTCTATACCAGTTTAGGCGATTCTTTCAAAAACTTCGCTTACTTGGTAGAATACAACAACAGAAATTCGGACGGTTTTATGGATATTGACTATAGTTCCAAAAAAAAAGGTTTTGATGCCAACGATTATGTAGCAAAATTCCGTTTAAACACTGATTTAGATGCGAAAATATATCAATCGTTAACAATGAAACTGCAATATTCTGAAGATGCATCGCAAGAAACATATTTAGGATTGACAGATACCGATTATAAAACAAATCCATACCGAAGATATTTAGGTTCAAACGAAGACAATCTATTAACTGATCATTTTCAATTAATGGCAACCCATTATATTAGGCCTACACAAAATCTAACTTTTACCACAAAAGCATATAGGAATACTTTTGCCAGAAATTGGTACAAACTAGATGCTGTAAACTTGGGGACAACATCCGTTTCTATCACAAATATATTGGCAGACCCTATAAAATATTCAGGTGAATACAATGCCATAGCCGGAAACAACAACACCATAGCAAATGCATTGCGAGTAAAAGCAAACAATAGAAAATATGAGTCACAAGGTGCACAAACTGTTGGAAATTATAAATTTTCTACTGGAAATGTAAAACACGACTTGGAATTTGGAGTTCGTTATCATGAAGACTACGAAGACCGATACCAATGGGTGGATGGTTATGCCATAAACAACAAATTTATGAACCGAACTAATAATGGGATTGGTGGCAGTGATTCCAATAGAATTCAAAGTGCCAAAGCTGTAGCCACACATTTATTGTATAATATCACGATACAAGACTTCGTTTTTACTCCAGGGTTGAGAAACGAGAACATTACAATAACAAATAAAGATTATGGAAAATTAGACCCAAATAGAACTGGTGCAAATTTAAAAACTCAAGAGAATACGGTAAATGTATGGATACCGGGAATGGGAATATTATACCACATCAACGACAGCTATAAACTATTTGCAAGTTTGCACAAAGGATTTTCGCCTCCAGGTGCTTTACCTGGTGAAGATGCCGAAAACAGTATGAATTCCGAATTTGGATTCCGTATGAATAAAAATGCTTTTTCATCTGAAATAGTTATTTACAACAACGACTACTCCAATTTGCAAGGAGCAGACACTATGTCTGGAGGAGGCAGCGGAACCGGCGATTTGTTTAATGCTGGAAAAGCAAGAGTAAATGGATTGGAGTTCACGGCTTCTTATGATATAATGCACAATTCGAATGTGTTTAAACTGCCAATATCATTGAGTTATACCTATACGAAAACCAAATTAAAATCCGATTTTATAAGCCCAAGCTGGGGAACCGTAACTTATGGTGATGAAATTCCATTTATTGCAAAAAACCAATTAGCCTTAACTGCAGATTTAGAACACAAAAAATATAGTTTAGCTGTAAATGCACGTTACATAGGAGAATTCAGGACAAAAGCAGGTCAGGGAGACATCCCAGAAAATTACAAAATTGATGACAACATAATAATTGATTTTGCTGCAAAATACCATCTCACCAATAAAGTAAGCTTAACATCAAATATTATCAACTTGTTAGATTCTGACAAAGCAGTTGCAAGAACTCCAGCTGGTTTAAGACCTAGTCATCCTTTTGGAATTAACGCTGGTATAATAGCGACATTTTAATAATACCAGTAGCTTGCAATTCTGAAAATAGGCAGGAATTTGTATTTTCAAAAAAAACAACCTCTTGTTAAATAAAATATAAATAAAATTAAAGCACTAATTTATCTATAAACAATTCTTAAATAAAAGTTAATAATTATCCAAAAAAATTGTGCAGCTCTGAAATTAGGTTGATATATTTGCACAATTATTTTATTTAAATTCTAATAAAATAAACTTTAAAAAATTTACAAAATGAAAAATAATATCTTATTCGCAAGCTTTTTACTATTAAGTTCAATAAATTTATTGGCTCAAGACAGGGTTTTCAACTACGCCTATCAAAGTGCCGTTTTAAATAAAGGAGCAAAAGAACTAGAAGTTTGGACAACTGTTTTAAGCGGAAAAACAGATTTTTATAGGGAAATTCAAAACAGAGTTGAATATGAAATAGGATTAGGTTCTAACTTGCAAACCTCCTTTTACATCAATTCAAAACAGAAAGCAGCATTTGATTCTGATTCAGGAGAAATTAATATGAGTTCAACAGAAATATCATTTTCAAACGAATGGAAATATAAATTTTCTGATCCAGTTGCAGACAGATTTGGGTTTGCGGGATATGTAGAATTCACGGTTGCCACTGATGAATTAGAAATTGAATTGAAAGCAATTTTCGATAAAAAAATTGGACAATCAACTCACGCATTAAACCTTACTTTTGAGCCTGAATGGGAAACCACAACCTCTGATGGAAAGGTAACAACCGAAACTGAACTGAAATATGATTTAAATTATGGTTATTCATACAACTTTAACAAAAACTGGAATTTAGGTGCTGAGATTATAGATAGAAACGTTTATATAAAAGAAGACAGTTTTACACATTCAGCATTGTTCGCAGGACCAACATTAGGATACAATACTGATAAATTCTGGTTGAATCTATCTTATTCTCCACAAATTGCCGGGTTAAACAATCCTGAAGGAATGTCTGGTTTAAACGTGGAGGAATTTACAAAAATGGATGTTAGACTTCTATTCTCCTATTCCTTTTAATACGTAATAACATGAAAAAATTAATCATTATTGGTTCCATTTTATTGTTGATTTCCTGTTCATCACAACTCTATATTCCCATAGAAGCAACACTAACTGTATCGCTTGAAGACTTGAAAACAGGAAGAGAAATCTATGTAAAAAAATGTTCGAGCTGTCATCAATTGCATTTGCCCAATCAATATACTGAAAAAGCATGGAGTTTAAATTTGGCCAAAATGCAGGACAGAGCTAAAATTACCGATGCAGAAAAACAGTTGATTTATCAGTATATCACAAATGCTTCAAAGAAATAAGCAGTATTACAACTATTTACTAAAATAAAATCCGTGGCAACACGGATTTTCTTGTTTTTGGGAATTATAGTAAATAAACCACCTCGTTGCAGAGCCCACGAGGTATTGGCAAAGTTAAACACAAATTTACACAAAAAAAACCTGTGAAAATCTGTGACCCGAGTCCCACTAGTTTGCGGGACGAATTGGCGAAGCAAATCTGCAGTAAAAAAAAACGAAGCAAAGCTTTCAGGAATTAAACATAAAGAGATTAAAGTGGATACAAAGATTAATAGTTCCCTTTTTAAAAACTTTTAAAACTTACACAAACAATCAACTTTTTTGGCATGGCTGTAAATCTTGCAACCTTTTTCATAAATTGTGTAATACTCCTTTTAACTAAGAAGCCCACCTTTGTAGTCTGGCAGTCCGTTACCAATTAAATCAAGTTAAAATTGACAAAAATCAAATAGCGGAAGATTTTAAACTCAAGTTGAAAATAAAAAATAAAAAAAATGAGTAACCCAAAAAATTTGAATAACAAAGAAGCCACTGACAAACTAAAAAGTTTGGTTGACGAAATAATGATTTGCCTATTTTGCACCAATCTTAAAACAGACGATGGCTCTACCTGCCGACCTATGACAGCTTTAAAAGTTTGCGACCAAGGCAATATTTGGTTTTTCAGTGAAAAGAACAATGATAAAAATAAAGCGGTTGCAGTAAGCAAAAATGTGCAACTCTTTTTTTCGCATCCTGGTAAAAACAGTTACTTAGTTGTAAATGGTGAAGCCGAAATAATTCTAGACAAAACAAAAATTGAAGAACTATGGACACCCGTCGCTAAAATTTGGTTTAAAGAAGGTAAAGACGATCCTAATATTTCAATAATAAAAGTGAGCCCAACTAGTGCTTATTATTGGGACACGGACGGCAACCGAATGATAAACTTCATTAAAATGGTAACATCTGTTGCCACAGGTACCAATTTAATTACAGGAAATCAAGGAGCTTTAAATGTTTAGTTAATAATTAAATTCAGTCATTTATTTGTCTGACAATTTTTGACAGTAATTTATCATAGCAACAAAATGAAAAACATAAAAACAATTGAAGTGCTAAACACACTTACTAATATCAACAAAGATCGAATTGAAGTATACAAAACAGCAAGCAACGAAACCGAAGAACAAGATTTGAAAACCTTGTTTGTACAGTTCAGTTCTACAAGCCAAAAATGCAAACAAGAATTAAAAACTGAAGTTACCAAATTGGGAGGACCACGAGCAGAACACACTACGATATCAGGGAATTTCTTTCGTATGTGGATGGATGTAAAAGCAGAACTCACAGGAAAAGACCGCTACTCAATACTCAACTCATGCGAATATGTCGAGGAAATGACTAAAGACACTTATGAAGAAGCATTGGAAAATGACTTGGAATATTTAAATGTTGAACAACAGACCATGATTAAAAAACAACAAACTTTACTTGTAACTGACTTCCACAAAGTGAAATCTATGGGAGATGCTTTACTTAATTTAAAATTAAATTTATGATAACTTACTTAGAAAATTTACCCGCAAACGTGGCTGGCTTTAAAGCCACAGGAGAAATCAACGAAAAAGATTTTACAGAAACAGTAATGCCCAAAGTAAAAGCATTAGTTGATAAAACAGATAAACTGAATTATCTTTTAGTACTTGAAACTTCTCTAAAAAATTTCACAATTGGTGCATGGATGAAAGATGCCCTGATGGGCATAAAACATTTAACTAAATGGAACAGAGCTGCCATAGTTTCTGATGTAGAAGCAATCCGAAATTTCACAGACATCTTTAGCTACTTCCTTCCCGGAGAGTTTAAGGGATTTGAGCATAAAGACCTTCAAGAGGCTGTTGACTGGGTTTCAGAAAAAATTTAAACAAAAAATAAAATGAAAATTATAGATGCACTCAAATGGCGATACGCTGCCAAAAGAATGAATGGAAAAAGTATTCCAAAAGCAAAAATGGAAGCTATTTTAAAAGCAATTTCTCTTGCACCATCTTCATTCGGTTTACAACCTTATTCAATTATAGTGGTTCAAAATGCAGACTTACTTGAAAAAATAAAACCCATTGCAAGCATGCAGCCTCAAATTACTGAGGCCTCTGCCGTATTGGTGTTTGCAGTTTGGGATAATCTAACACAAGAAAGAATAGACAATTATATAACGCTTATTTCTAAAGTAAGAGATGTTACCAAAGAAAGTTTGAATCCAATTAAAAGAGTAATTGAATCGCAACTTGTAAAAACTCCCGAACAAAATTTTAATTGGAACGCCAAGCAAGCCTATATAGCATTAGGAATTGGATTAGTAGCTGCTGCTGAAGAAAATATAGACAGCACACCAATGGAAGGTTTTGACCCCGAAATGTTAGACGAAGTTTTACAACTCAAAGAAAAAGGATTAAAAAGTGTAGTTCTTTTAGCATTAGGGTATCGTGATGAAAAAACGGACTACTTAGTAAATCTAAAAAAGGTTAGAAGAGAAGAAAACAAGCTTTTCACTTCATTAAATTAATTTTTTATCCTTAAAAATAAATACAAAGCACAAAATGACACCTATAGCCATCGTGTAATCCCAACTGATAAGATTTTTGCTTTAGGTGATGTTGCTTTTATTGAAAGTGAATTACATCCCAAAGGATACCCTCAGTTAGCCAGCGTGGCAATTGACCAATCAAAAAATCTTGCCAATAATTTTATACGATTAGCAAAAAACAAAAAAATTATTCCATTTAAATATGTAAACAAAGGCAGTATGGCAACAGTTGGTAGAAATAAAGCTGTAGTGGATCTATCTATACCCAAACTAACCTTACACGGATTTTTAGCCTGGTTTATATGGATGACCTTACATTTATTTTTATTAATTGGATATATAAATACATCACTCATCGTCAATCATTATCTCTTTTATATCCTTCATTAACTTCCAAAAAATAAACCTAATTTGTTTTAAAAACAAATTAGGTCTGTATAATATAATCCGAAAAGAATTATTATTTCAATCCAGCCAAACTTTGCTCAATTGTAGCAATTTTTGCCAAAGCATCAGCTTGTTTTTGTCTTTCGTTTGCCAAAACTTTTTCTGGCGCACCAGCCACAAATTTCTCGTTGGCGAGTTTACTTTCAACGGATTTCAGGAAACCTTGGGTATAAACTAATTCAGTTGTGAGTTTTGCGATTTCTTCCTCAACATTAATATTTCCAGTTATTGGAATAAAATATTCGTTCGATTTCACACGGAAAGACAAAGCACCATCCACTTTATCTGAAACATATTCCAGTGAAGTGATGTTTCCTAATTTGGTCACCACCGCATCAAAATAAGTCGATACTTTATCGTGGTTTACAATTCGCAATTCGATGGTATCTTTAAAGGGAATGTTCTTGTCTTTACGAATCGTTCTAATTCCCGAAATCACTTCAACTGTATTTTCGAAATCATGAATCAATTGTGCATTAAATGGTTTTATTTCTGGCCAAGTCGAAACAATTAACGCTTCGTCCGGAGTTCTTTCGGCAAGAATTTGCCAAATTTCCTCTGTCAAAAACGGCATAAACGGATGCAATAATTTCAAGTTGTTTTCCAGCATTTCTATGGCTTTCGCCAAAGTTGCGCTGTCAATTGGTTGTTGGTATGCCGGTTTTATCATTTCGAGAAACCAAGAACAGAAATCATCCCAAACCAGTTTGTAAATTCCCATTAAAGCATCGGAAATTCTATATTTTTCGAAATTATCTTCGATTTCTAAAAGCGTTTCTTGCAACTTCGCTTCGTACCATTCAATCGCCACTTTTGACGATTCCGGTTGCGGAATAGCATCCGAAACTTCCCACCCTTTTATCAATTTGAAAGCATTCCAAATTTTATTGGTAAAGGCTTTTCCTTGGTTACACAATTCTTCGTCAAACATAATATCGTTTCCTGCCGAAGCGCTCAAAAGCAATCCCACACGAACTCCATCGGCACCAAATTTTTTGATTAACTCCAATGGTTCTGGTGAATTCCCCAATGATTTCGACATTTTACGTCTTTGTTTATCCCGAACCAAACCCGTTAAATACACATTCGTAAATGGTTTTATGCCTGTATATTCATATCCTGCAATAATCATTCGCGCCACCCAGAAAAACAAAATATCCGGACCGGTAACCAAGTCATTTGTTGGATAATAGTAGTTGAAATCTTCGTTTTCAGGATCCATAATTCCTCCAAAAACAGACATTGGCCACAGCCAAGAAGAAAACCAAGTGTCGAGTGCATCAACATCTTGTCTTAAGTCAGAAGTGAGAAGTGAGTTGTTAGAAGTTTTGGCTTTCGCTAAAACTAGAGCTTCTTCGATAGATTCAGCTACCACGAAATCTTCTTTTCCGTCGCCGTAGAAATAAGCCGGAATTTGTTGTCCCCACCACAATTGACGCGAAATATTCCAATCGCGAATGTTATTTAACCAATGCGCATAAGTATTATTAAAACGAGCTGGATGTAATTTTATATCGCCATCAACCAAAACAGATTTGATTGCCGGTTTTACCAAATCTTCCATTTTCAAAAACCATTGGTCTGACAAACGAGGTTCAATTACGGCTTTTGTTCTTTCGGAAGTTCCTACTTTATTTAGGTAAGCTTCTGTTTTCGCCATAGCCCCAATTGTTTCTAATTCCTGAGCAATTTCGGTACGAACCACAAACCGATCTTTGCCTTGGTAATGCAAACCAAAACTATTCAAAGTAGCGTCTTCGTTGAAAATATCGACAATCTCCAGATTATGTTTTTCACCCAAAGCTTTGTCATTCATATCGTGAGCCGGAGTCACTTTCAAACAACCGGTTCCAAACTCTATATCAACATATTCATCTTCAATAATTGGAATCACACGGCCGCAAATGGGCACAATGGCGCTTTTACCTTTTAAATGAGCAAAACGTTC